>NC_018580.1 GCF_000143885.2 Gordonia sp. KTR9 | reverse complement strand
CGTTACCTTCCGTCTCGGTCTGTACCGTGCACGCTCATTTGCCAGCATTACTGGGATTACCGGGATTACTGGCTATCACAGTGTTACCTGCATAGATGGCGATTGGCTTTACCAGAGAGAAAGTATCACCGTCAATCCTGTGAATGCAAGTATTACTTGTTATGTAGGCACTTTGCTTGTAATCACAGTGGTACCAGCAATGCTGCTATTGCTTTTGTGCAGGTCAGGATGGTTTCAGTTGGCAGCGCCTCCAGGCGACAGTTATGCCAGCATTACTGGTATAAACGGCATCTCCTGCCGATAGATTCGGCAAGATCGTCGCCGCCCGGCCCGCTCACACCGAGCCAGGTCGCCAGTATTGCCAGTAATACCAGTAATACAGGTATACCAATTATTGCTGTCTGCCGGGTCGATGGGTCGGCGATAAGAGCGTGTTGGCGCAGCCAACGGCGGGGCAGACTCCGGACATCACACTCTCGATATTGCGCCGCGAATCGTCACAGTGACACACGCGTCGGTGCGTCGTCGTCAACGCTCAAGGGGGACCATGAAAGACCGCACACGAAGGATTGCGGCGGACTTCGCCGGCAATCCCATCAACGAGTTCGGAATCTTTCGGGATGGAGTACTGGTATCCGACGGCCACCTGTCGAAGTACTCCGCTCAGTATGAACTCGACCATCGGACTGCGCCCGGCGGCGACTGGGAGGCTATCGACCCGTCATCCTTCTCCGTCTCGAAGATCTGACAGATCTCATCAATCCGCGCCGATGTGTAGCTCACACACGATGACCTGTTACGGAATCGCGATCGGACTGGGGAGAGTGCGGACACACCTACCGTCTGCAAACAGACCGTAATTCTGTCCGCGAACAGACATTACATTGGCGCATAGTGCCACCAGCGCGGGAACCGTGACTATAAAGCCGTCAATGAGCCGGTACAACTGTCTTGAAAGGAACTAATATGACGCAGCTCGAGGTTCGAGACGGCGTTGCGGTGTCACGCGACGACGACAGCGAGTTCGTCCCGGCATTCAAAGATCCCGTAGCTCTACGTCTACTCGACAGAGTCGAAACCGTCGTACGCGCCACGTCGCCCGATTCCTGGTGGGAGGGACCGACGTTCCGGAGCCCATGCGGCACCAAGCACTGCGTTCTTTCCCACGTTGCCGAGCAGCTCGGCATCGAGACGATGGAGCAGTTCGAAGCGCATTGGTCGACCTCGTACGTCATCGGCGCCGAAGTGAACGACACCCCGTCGAAGCGGTACCCGCACGGACATCCGAAAGACCGCGTGCTGGCCTACCTTGAGAACCTGCGCACCGGCGTCGAAGAAGACGTCCTGACGTCCATGGATCGCACGTACACAGAGATGGAGCCATCGTGACAGCGAGTAGCGAACGCGGATCGATGACGAGTAGGGGAGAGGCCGCATTCCCGCACCGTCGGCGGCCCTGCGCTGAGTGCCCGTGGCGTCGCGATGTCGCTCCTGGGCAGTTCAGCCGGGAACGCTTCGATGCGCTTGCCGACACGGCGGGCAGCCCAGGCGAGGAAGCGCCGCTGGGTGCTCCGATGTTCGCCTGCCACAAGTCGCCTGTCGGCGCTGAAGACGCCTGCGCCGGCTGGCTGGCCGTCTCCGGCGTTGAACACATAGGCGTGCGTCTGGCGATCGCCTCGGGGCGACTAGACCCGCAGGTGCTCGACGCGCCCCAGGATTGGCCAAGCCTGTTTGACTCGTTCGACGAGATGGCGCACACGCAAGCGAGAAGATCTTCTCCTTCGTAGTGACACTCGATCGCGGCCCAGTCAGGCCGTCGCCCCGGCCTTCCGGAACGCGTTGTTTCGATGAGGATTCCCCGAGGTGCTGCCACCTCTCCCGTTAAGTCGGTCGGACCTCATGGCAACGACCGTCCTGAGCACCGACCTAAAACTGCTCCCTCACCGCCACGAATGGCGCCCACTGACCTTCCCATTGGAGAAATCATGCTCTTTGTCGTGCAAGCAACCTTTCCCGGCCGCCGGCGGAACAGCCCGCGCGCCGACACGCTCTGCTCGAACGTCGACCGACTGACGGTCTTGCCTCCCGCGCTGTTCATCGCGGACGAGGCGGCAATCACCGTCTCCGTCGACGGAGGATCCCCTATTCGGGTGCGCGCGCTCATTGGCGTCGGCAGCGACGACCAGTTCAGCACCGACATCTTCCTGGCCGCGCACGTCCCGGGCCTCGGCCTCGTCGAACGTTGCCACATCATGAAGTTCGATGCCGATACGACAGTCGGCGAGGCCGTCGATCAGTGTGTGCTGATGTTCGCCTCGAGCCTGGCCAACAGGGTGATCGACAGCAACATCAACGCCGACGTCCAGGTCATCGGGCACACCAGCGAGACGCTGGTGACCAGCCGGTTCTGACTCGGCAGCAGTATCCTTCGTATCTATTCGACAACGAAGACCTGCCTCGTTCAGACGCTGAGTAACCGCATGAGGAGCACAGATGCCCAATCCCGCCCTTGAAGCAGCCCATCGTGCAGTCGAATCGCTAGATACAACGACCGCGCTTGTGCCCGATGACTGGGACGTGGTGGCTGCCACTTCGATTGCCGCCGCCGAGGAAGCCCTCATTCCGATCCGAGAGGTCCTGGATCGTCTCGCGCGCAACACTCAAGCGCCGTGTGGTCCGGAAGAGACCGCAGCGGCGCGGGTCGACGCGCTCAATGCTATTGCCGAGCTCGTCCGCTCAACCGACACGGGCGAGAACGTCACCCACGAAGTGACGTCGACGGCGGGCTGACCGGGCGCCCACGAGGACATCGCAGCGTCCCCATCCCTTGAATAGGGATGGGGACGCTGTTTTCGTTTCACCTGGCCGGTAGAGACTTCAATCCTCGAACTCGAAACAGCAGATCGATCCACTCACGGTCACTAGACGGTATGGGTGACTCCCCGATGGTGTGTTGGGGGGTTGCGGGCCGGAGCCTCACGCACAAAGACTCGTGGGTTACCGAGCAGGAGGCGCCTGCCCGGCCTATCCGACATTTGTGGGAGGCCCCGGTGTTTACAGAGCGTACGAGTGTAGGACTCGATGTGCACGCACGATCGATCGTCGCGGCTGCTCTTGACGGCCAAACAAGTGAGCTTCATCAGGCGCGGCTGACGCCGTCGTTTGAGCACGTCAGATCATGGCTGGCGACGTTGCCAGGCCCTGTCGCGGTGGCCTATGAAGCCGGTCCGACCGGCTTCGGGCTGTACCGGGACCTGACCGCGGCAGGGATCCGCTGCGAGGTGGTTGCGCCGAGCAAGCTGCAGCGTCCGGTCGGTGACCGGGTCAAGACCGATGTGCGCGACTCGATTCACCTGGCGAGGTTGCTGCGGCTTGGCGAGACCACTTCGGTGTGCATCCCGACTGTCGCCCAGGAAGCCGCGCGTGATCTGGTCAGGGCCCGCGAGGACTGTCGGGGTGATTTGATGCGGGCACGTCATCGGTTATCGAAGCTGTTGCTGCGTCACGGCCTGGTCTATGACGGTGGGACGGCCTGGACCGGCGCGCATGACCGGTGGTTGCGAACAGTCGCAGCGTCGGCGTTGACCGGGGCGGCCACACGGGTGGCCTTCGATGCCGATTACGAACACGTATTGACGATGAAAGCTCGACGTGACCGTTTGGACGTGGCGATCGTAGCGATGGCCGGTGATAGTGAGTTCACCCCGATCGTGCGGCGGATGTCGTGCCTGCGTGGAGTGAGCACGCTGACCGCGTTCGCGTTGACCGTGGAGATCGGTGATTGGGATCGGTTCACCGGCAACAGCATTGGCTCATTCGTCGGGTTGGTTCCCAGCGAATATTCTTCAGGAATGTCGCGGGTGCAGGGGGCGATCACCAAGACCGGCAACACCCATGCCCGCCGATTGCTCGTCGAAGCAGCCTGGCACCATCGGGCGCGCTATCACGTCGGTGCGGTGATGCGGGAACGCTGGGAACAGGCTCCCGCAGCGGCTCGGGTGCGTGGCGATGAAGGTAACCGTCGCCTCCATCAGCGGTGGGTGAACTTCCTTGACCGCCGGAAACGCCCCGTCATTGCCAACGTCGCCATCGCGCGTGAGTTGGCCGGCTGGTGCTGGTCGTTGGCCGTGATGGACTGCTGACAGCAATTGGCCTGCTTTATGAGCCGATCGGTGGTGACAGCGCGTGGATCGACCCGCGATACAACTATGAGCAAACCCGGTCATGGGTTGACGCTCGACCCTAGACACGCGGTCGCGATCCAGCCGAAACCCCTTCCTGCGGTACCCAATCCGCGAATATCAGTCTGACCGCGCGTCGTGATACGACACGCTCACCACACAGATCGCTCATGAAGCACAGAGGTACCGCCGGGATAGCTTCCCGGCGGTACCTCGCCCTGCGAACTTGACAAACTTCTCTACATATCAGTTGTACTGACCCGGGAGATTGCGCCGCCTTCTCTGCGACCCGTTCCGCTACTGCCGCAGCAAGGTTCATCGCACCTCCTCATCACTCCTGGGTCCGCGCGCGCCGTGGCTAAGCCCGTGTGGGGCGCGGACCGTCCATCGCCAGTCGTCGAACTCGGCCTCCAGGCGACGTGCTCGCTCCGCCGGCAACGTGCCCCGACGGTAGTCGGCACGCCGGTTGGCGACCCACTGCCCGATCGCGAATCCGTCGATCACAGCCCGATGGCGGGCGCTGGAGGTGCCGTACGCGGCGACGTAGCGGTGCAGGTGCGCGACCCCGGCCTCGAATGCGGCCGCGGACGACGCGGCCTGCGGCGACCACTGCCAGTCCGGAAACTCGCGCTCGAACACCTCGATCCGCTCCGCCGGCAGTCGGCCTTTGCGGTAGTCGGCGCGACGGTTGGTCACCCACTGTCCGAGGGCGAATCCGTCGACCACCTCGTGCTGACCCACGAGGCTCGTCCCGTGGGTGGCGACGTAGCGGCGCAGATGCGCCACCCCGACGTCGAACTGCGCGCCGCGCACACTCCACCGCCAGTCAGGGAACTCGGTCTCGAGCCGTTCGATCCGGTCGGCCGACAGTCGGCCCTTGCGGTAGTCGGTGCGCCTGCTGGTCACCCAGACGTCGATCGGGAACCCATCGATCCTCGCGCCGCGCGGGGGAGAGCTCGAACCATGCGCGGCGACGTAGCGGTGCAGGTGGGCGATCCCCGCTTCGAATCGTCGCTCGTCCGCACGACCACGGCCGGCGGGGGAGTCACGCTCGCTCCGCATAGCGACACCCCCTGTTTGGACAGGACTACGCGGGGTCCATTCGAGCCCCCGAAGAAGCGAGTCAGTCATGGACGCAGCGCAGTTGGCGGAGCCAACTCCGAGACAACTGTGAAGCAACCAATTGCCCGCGGCCGTCCTGGTCTGCGCGCGTTCTGAGCAGGAGTACACCATGACTGTCACGACCGTCACCACCATCGACCGCTCCGAGCTGACACTGCTGGTCCTGCCGGCGAGCGCCGACGCCGCAAAGCGCCTTGATGCATACCCGATCGACCTCGGAGAGGCTAGCGATGAGACCAGCATGGCACTGACGGCCGTCGCCGAGCTCGAAGGCGTTGCGGTCACAGAACTCGTCCTCGCCGGCCTCGAGTTTGTCCACCCCGAGCAGCTGAACACCACCGTCACGCTGGGCCACACCGACCTCGATGCAGTCGTGTGGGTACTCGGCGACGGCGGTCTGGTCCTGAACGGGACCAACGGCGTGCTCAGGGCCCTGGAACACCTCACCTCAATCGAGGTGCCGGTCTACGCGTAACCGCGCACCCCAAGCTTCGCAGGAGCGGTTCGACTCCGAAGTGCGGCGGCTCATCCCGCCGCGCGCCCAGAGCGGCGAATACCTGCGAAAACCCCCACCGATGCGGTTCGAATCCGCAGGTCAGCAGTTGATCACTGCTGACTCGTGCCTGGCCGGGCAGGTGGGGTCAGACCTCCTAGCTCAATTGGCAGAGCACGGCAGGAATCCGGAAGGACCCGAGGTTCAACTCCTCGGTCGCGGCCCTGGGGCCGCGAAAGCTCGGCGGCAGAGCATCCGGCGACGCCGACGATGCAGGTTCGAATCCTGCGGAGGTCACCAACTCGCACACACTCGCATCACTCTGACCAGGAGACATATCGTGGCATCCTCAGCTGTCATCACCATCGTCGCCCGTACCCACCAAGGACTACGCTTGATCCCGGCTCTGTGGACCCCGTCGTCGAGGAGCTACCGAGACGCCCTGCGCGAGGCCTTCACCCCTTCCGGTTCTGATCCGTCGATCGCCGAAGCCTTCGATCTGGCCGCCGCCTCCGACGAAGGAATCGGGTTCCCCATAGCATCCGCCGAGCTCCTCTCACCCGGGAAACCGGGGCTCAACATCGCCGATCTCGCATTCGAGCTCCCGGAACTGCACGACGCCATCACCTACATGCTCGACATCCTCACCGAACTCACCACCGACCAGGAGATGGACGATGTCACGTTGTTCATCCGATACGAATAGACCCAGGAAGGAACCAGCCATGGCGACCAAGAAGAAGTCCCACTCGGGCACTCCGGCGTCACCGGAGCAGCTGCGCGCTCGTCTTGAGCTGCGTCGTTCCTCGGCTGCGTCCAAGCACATACCCGCCCGCCGCAAAGGCACCCGCGGGGCACAGCGCAGCCGCGCGATCGCGGCCGCGTGGTGACACCACTGATCATCCTCATCGACCCGCCCCACAGCAGGAAAGAGGCCAACCCATGCCAGCACAAGCCTGGGTCACGTTGATCGTCGGCGTACTTGGTATCGCCGGAGTGATCGCCACCATCCGCCAACGCACTCTCGCCGACGCCCGTGCCCAAGCCTGGCAACGCATCACATGGTGCCTCGAGCACACCATCAGCGAGAATGATCGTGAAGCCGAACTCGGCTGGCGGCTCTACAGCACCGTGATCAACTCCAAACTCATCACGAACACCGAACGCGCCATGTTCGTGGAGATCGCCGAGTTCGCCGCCTCGCAAGAACTGGCGCGCATCACCAGGACAGAGGACACTGGAACCGGAGATACCGAGGAGGACCAGCGATGACCAGCACCGAGAAGAAGGCCGTTCAGCGCAGGCCACGCCCTCGAGTCGCCGCCGCCGCGGCCCGCGCCGCCATCGAGATCCGCGAGTACGACGGTCGCGACGTCCCGGACTGGCTTCGCGCAGTCGCAACCGAAACCGAGGACCGGCCGTCGGCTGACTGACCGCCACCCCCATCACAGAACCCGCACTCTGCTCTGATGGCAGGTGCGGGTTCTTCTGTTTTGCCAGGTCATGAGGGTAGGAGGACGACCTCAGGGCATCGGTTGGCGAAGCCACCGCGGGACGGGATGAAAACATCCACGTCCTCCTTCGGAGTTCTATGTCCACCCCAAATGTCCTGACCGTCAACGACTTAGAGATCACTCCCACCTATGTGCTGAGCTACGGGCTCGGGGAGGACTCGACCGCGATTCTGCTGCGGTGGCTCGAAGACCCTTCGTCCCGCGACTTCGACCTCGCGGATCTGGCCGTGGTCACGGCGATGACCGGCAACGAGTGGGAATCGACCCGCGCAGCTGTCGAAACGCACATCTTGCCTCGGATGGCCGCCGCCGGCGTCCGCTTCATCCAGGTGGGGCGAGCCCGGCGTCACGTCACCAAAGCCGGTGAGGGCGTCGTCGTGCTCGACGACTCGCGTCACCCCACACGCCTGTACCTCGAGGGCGGGTACTCGCTCTGGTCCGAGATGACCGAAGCAGGCACGATCCCACAAAGCGGCGGTGCCCGAATGTGCTCGGTTCACAGCAAGGGCGACGCTCTCGACCCGGTCATCGCGGCGATCACCCGCGGACAGCCCTACCGGCACGTCATCGGGTTCGAGGCCGGCGAGGTTCGCCGGGCCGACAAAGACCGGTCCTACAACACCGCGGTCAGGACGGGGGAGTACCCCCTGATCGACTGGGGCTGGTACCGCGCCGACGCCGTCAACTACACGGTGTCCGTCGTCGGCGACAGTGTGGGGAAATCGGCATGTACCTTCTGCCCCTTCAGCTTTGGTAGCAAGGCAGGTCGCGAACACATGCTCGAGCGTTACCGCGCCGAGCCGGCTGTCGCCGCGCGCGCACTGCTGATGGAGCACCTGGCGCTCGCACTCAATCCCAAACAGGGCTTGATCGGCGGCAAACGGCTGATCGACCTCATCCGCGCCGAGAACATGACCACCGTCCTGGAGGCGTTCGAGGTTCTCCTCGCCGGACAGACCCACGCCCTCTACGACGTCCGCAGGATCATCTCCTCACGCAAAGGCGACTCGGCTGCTGCAGGCAGTGTCGACAGATCGCTACGGATCCGCACCACCGGTACACGCGAGGACCTCCAAGCCCAACTCGATCGCTTCGCCGCCGACGGCGCAGCCAAAGGTCTGACCACGTCAGTGATCGGCGAAGACCGGCTCACACGGCTCTACCAGCATCAACGCGGAACACTCTTCCCGACCATCGAACGATTCTTCGTCGTGGCACCCGCGCTCGCGGCTCCCAAAGAGAAGAGCCGCTTCAACGAACGTTGGGCTGAACTCGCAGGTTGAACGTTCTCGACATTCGCATCCTCATCCACTCAGGAGTAACACCATGAGCACGTACACAGCTCTCGCCCGCACAAACAGCTTCGCTGTACGCGACGTCACCGCACTGATCAGTGACCTGGAGAGATACGGACTATCGGTCGGCAGTTTCGGCGGCACAGGCGATCTCGTCCTCGACACCGACAAGCAGGGGCGCGTCGCACTGTTCAGCTCCGAGGGATGGCCCAGCTTCGACGAAGACTCCCTGGCCATGCGGCTCGGAATCGACGACGAGGAATCGCCAGTACCCAGCGACCACGAATCGCTCGCCGACCTCGTCTCTGCACATCTCACCCCCGACCAGGTCGCGATCTTCACCGAGGTAGGTAACGAGAAATTCCGATACCTCTCAGGCAGGGCCGTCGCAGTCAACTCCGGCGGTGAGCAGCGTCAGATCGACCTCGACGACATCATGCGGCTGGCTGCGGAGCTGACCGACGACCGCAGCTCGATAGAACCGCCATGCCTCTGAGTGCAGGAGAAGATGCTGACGTGACAAACAGAAACATGCCGGCCGAGTTCGCCGAACTCATGGAGTTGGCTGTGGCCGGCGGGAACATCGACGAAGTGAGCCTGGTGTTCGAGGGGTTGGGATACGACTTCCACGCACCCATCGGATGGCTCTTATACCTGAGGAAGGTCGCACCGGAGCTGTCCGTGGAAGCTGACGGGAAGACGACGTCGGATTCCGAGCCGAACCTGATCTGCGTGGATTCCCAGGTCAGCAGACCGACCCCCAGCTCATATGTGGGGGTTTGTCCGCGGAGCGGGGAGGCGCAGTACTGGGACGCCGCGGCCATCAAGCGATGGATCGAAGCTCCTCGTCATGCTGGGACAGCTGGCGAGCCCGTCATGAGCCCTGCCGAGCACGTCCAGATGATGGTGACCGCAGCGAAGCAAGGCTGGTCGGTGACCCGGGAGATTCGCAGATATGGGCGGCGCCATACAGCTGCCCTCATTCCGAGCCTGAATATCCCTACGTCAATGAGCTACCGCTTCGAGGCGCACAACTACTCCTACAACGACGAGACCAGCGAGCATTACCGAGGTGCCGGCGCCGAGCTCTCAATGTCCCTGGCCTTGGGGACCACTGAACAGAGCACGACCTGGAACTACGCTCTGCGAGACAGCGAGCGGGTCGATCCGGCTGAGATAGTCGCCGAGGTGAGCCAGACTCCGCCCTGGCACACCCGGGTGGCCCGATTCGACGAAAACCTCGAGGAATGGGTGCTCTGACCAGGTAGCGGGGCGTACCGGTCGCGCGAAGCCGATCGACGTTGCAGGCCCGATCGGTCCGTGCTGACAGCCAGAGAGCCCGCACCTGCTTCACGGCAGGTGCGGGCTCTTTCCGTTGCGCTCGGCAAGCAGTCGACCGTCATCGGCTGGCGTAGCCACCGTCGGACGAGGTCACAGCATCCCTGCTTCCACCAGCGAAAGGATCGACTGATGGCACGAAAGTACTTCACCGACGCTCCGACTGACCGGGCCATACAAGCGTGCCGCGCCGTCGGCGTCGAGTTCCATGCGCTGCATCCCGACCACGGCAAAGCGTGGGGGATCGCCCTGGACGGTTATGGATCATTCGCCTGCTTCGTTCTCGTTCACTACCGTGCGAACCGGGCGACCGGCTGTGTGCGCATCCAAGCGTTCTACGGCGACGCCGGGAGCACCGGCGGCGACATACTGCGCGACGGCATCGAAAATCGCCGCCCCGCTGACTTCCACGGCTTCCTGCGCGACGGCTTCGCACCGCGCGCAACGACCGAGGACGTTCTCACGCTGGCGTCGTCGGTCGATGACCTCGAGCTCCCTGAGCTGATGCTGGCGTGATCAGCGCACAGCCCGGGTTCGGGCGGTGGGCAGCGCACGGCAGCTTCACAGCCGCCCGGTGACCTGCGTCGCGGGCCACCGGGCGGACGAGCGGAAGCGCCTCGTCGTCAGCAGTACTGATTCCGAGCAGGAGAGATCATGTCCACCACGACCCACCAACCTGTGATCACCGAGAGCCAGCACGTCGCCGCCGTTCACCGGCTGGCCTGTGCTCGACAACAACACCCGCAGCTCCGCGCCGCTGAAGCCAACGCACGGGTCGTGCTCGCTGCCGCGATCATGGCGATGGACGAAGCGTGCGACACCGGTCCCGCCGTTGCGGAACAAGCCGCGGTGGAGCAGGCCCGCCACGCCTACGCCGTGGCACTGGCTGATCTCATCAGGGGCGAAAGCAACAGCTGCATCTGATGTGAACCGACGCAAGATCACCGCGTCACGATCTCTGGAACCCGCGCTCTGCCCTCATGGCAGGTGCGGGTTCCTCTTTTCACTCGAACGAACGCCGTGAGTGAAACGAGGGGAAGCGGCGGAGCCACTTCCGGGCCAGGTCGGCCGACATGTCGGCCGACCAAGTCACCATCGAGGTACGACCGGCTCCGACAGTAGGCACTATTTCTGGTACCGGAACCGGTACCTTAGATCGCAACGAGAGGAGCTGACATGCCGTCACTGAACATCGAGTTCACCGAGGAAGAGCACGCTCAGATCAAGGCCGCCGCTGAGAGCGCCGGCGTCTCGCTCAAGCCGTTTGTCCACGACGCCGCGGTCGACCGGGCGAGCGAGCATCGTCGCCGGGTCCTCGACGCCGCGAAGTCGGTCGCATCCTGGTCCTCGGAGCTGAACGAAAGGCTGCGATGACAGACTTTCTGGATCGAGAGGACGTCCTCACGGCCGGTTCGGTGGCGTGTGGCGAGCAGCTGATCGTGCGGGACGAGGGTCTACTCCAGGCCGCCGTCGCCAGACCGCTGACCTCAGTGTTCGGTGTTGAGGCGTACCCGAACCTCTGGGACAAAGCAGCGGCGCTGATGCACTCGCTCGCGCGCAATCACCCGTTCGTCGACGGCAACAAGCGCACCTCCTGGGCGAGTGCCAACGTCTTCCTACACATCAACGGCATCATGCCGACTGTGGATCTTGACGTCGATCGCGCCGAGGTGTTCGTCAACGACGTCGCCAAAGGTGTCATCGACGAGTGGGCCGACATCGCGGACGGCCTGCACTACCTGTACGGACTGAGCCATCGATCGCTGCCCATCAACTCGCCCGTTAAGGATGATCGCCGTGAACGATAAACGTCGTAAGAAGCTTGACGGCATCGCTCAGCGTGCTGATGTCAACCTGCGCACACTCCTCGAATCTCTGTCCGAAGAACTTGACGCGGTCCATCGCGAGGAGGTCAATGCGTACAACAACCTCCCCGAGCCAGTAGAGGACAGGTCCCGCCGCGATGAGATGCAAGCAGGTCTCTACTTGATCGCGGAAGCCAAGCGCCTGCTGGATAGCTGGGCCTCGCACGTTGACGAACTTGCCTACCTCATCACGACTGCGACCGGCGTCAATGGATACGCACAACGCAGGCCTACCCCGAAGAACCCGCACCCCCATCCTGAACGGAGGCGATCTACCATGCCCGCCGCACACATTCCCTCCGTATCTACCGAAGACGACCTCCAAGCGTTCACGAAGCCCGAGGTGATGGCCCGGCTCAAGTGCTCAGAACGGCACGTTGACCGTCTCATCGACGCCGGTAAACTCCAGCCCATCGGCCGACGTGCTCGCGGCGTCACGGTCCGCATCACGGCGCGTTCTCTCCGTGAATACATCTACGGCCCAGTGAGCGCGGGCGAGCCGGCATGAGTTGCCAAGCCACAAGCTGGGCTCTAACTCACACCGACGTGACGGACGCCCAGGAACACATGGTCCTCCTCGCCATGGCGTACCACGCTGACCCGCGCGGCGACAATGTGTGCCCACATCAGTCCACCATCGCGACGATGGCCCGGTGCAGCGTGCGGACGGTCGGTCGCAGGCTGGCCGCGATGGAGGCCCGAGGGGTCATTGTCCGCGGCGACCAACGCTTGGTCGAGCACCTGGGACGAGGTCATCGGCCCGTGGTCTGGCGGCTCGCGCTGGAGCGCCGACGACCCTCTGACAATTTGTCACCCCCATGACAGAGGTGGCATGTGCACGCACAGCAGTCCCCGCTTGAACCCGCACCCCTGCCGCCCTGGCGGGGTGCGGGTTCGTCTTTTCACCGCCGGGGGAACACACTGTGACCGCGAACTCGCGGCGGCACGACAATTCATCAGCGCGATCAGCGACTGTTATACCGTCTCTTCCGCGCTCGACACCGGGTGTCCGCGCCGCTCTGTATCCAGCCGACCGTCCGTATAACTGGCGCTAGAGTGTCAGATCGCCGACAAAGATACAGTTGTGCGCCGGTAATAGTGTCTCTTCGGCGTCCGATACGATTGAGACCTCGCGTCGAGGGCCAGTTATACGGCGCTTCACAGACATCGTGACCGGCTCTTAGGTCGCACGAGCGCTTACTTCAGGGAGACTGGAGCCGCTGATACAGTCCACAGCCAGACAGTTACACGGACAACTGCGAGCCACCTATTGCGCGAACAATATCCTTTCAGTTGCTATCTCGGACAGCGCATAATGGGTCCGCGGCACCTTTCGACCATTTCGATACCGCGCATTCGATTTGTTTGACGACCATTTTTTGGCGACGTGGATATATCACTGCGTCGGAGGTGTCGAATTGCTCAAACAATCGCCGCGTCAGCGGCGCGAAATTTTTTTCCCTAGCGCCGAAAATAGCCGTCGCAGAAATACTCCTGCGCACGATGGAACAGCCTCCTCCGCCCGCCCGTGGGACCAGGTGAGCTACCCACCTTCGGTGACCTGGTCGGCGTCCCGTTGGTCCGCCGGCGGCCGCGGAAACCCGCTGCGGCCGCCACCCACGGGCGGGCGAATGAGTCAGTCCTGTGTCGCCTCTGCTGCCACACGACGGCAGCCGAGATGGCAGCCTGGCGGCTGCGTGAGCTCGTGGCCGAGCTCGAGGTGCCAGATCGCCGCTGAGCTCAAATCGGGGCCCTGTCGCCGGCCGGTGAAGCTGGCAGGCGACAGGGGATCGGCGACCTGGACGCGGCGGCCGCCGCCCACCCTCAGCGACCTCTTTGAGACGCCACTGTAGTGACGTCACCCCCCATCTCGCGGCAGCCCTGTCGAGCCGTCTGCAACGGCCTGAACCGCCCGCGGATCGAGGTCCTGAAGCCGAGCTTGTGACAAGCCCCCGTCGACCCGGACTACCTCCATCGGACGGGGCCGCCACCCACCTGCGATCGCATCGACGCGGCCTCGGCCCTCGCATCGAAGGCCGGTTGCACCGGTGGCCGCAACCGCTTGCCGGCCGCAGTCGCGACCGGCCTTGCTACCCGACATCGGGGGCACGAGCGAACAGACCTCGACGCCCCGGCTGATACCTGATGCGCCTTCGGCGCCGAATCGACCTCGCGCCGGGGCCGCTGCGGTTCCGCGGTGTCGTGGGGCCCTCACCGATGCCTGCTTCTCTTCGAGCGCGCTCACGCGCGGGCATCGGACCCACGACACCGCTACACCTCCACGGAGGTTGGGACCGGCGGCTGACGCCGCCTGCTGTCACACACGGGTGCTCCCAACCAGGGGCCCGCGGCTGGCGCCACGGGACGGTCACGCCGTGCTGAGGCGTGCCGCTGGCGCGACCCGCAACACTGACGCCATCGACTCCTGCAGCCCCGCCACTCGCTGCGCTCGCCGGCGGTTCTGAGCTGCCACAAGGCCAAAAGCGGGCCTTGCGCCACCTGCGTCAGTGACCTAGCCCATACTACGCAAGGCGTACCCGCTCTGAACTGGGGAAATCCGTGAACGGAACCGTCCTTGCGCCCCCTCGTTCCGAGGTACTCTCACGGTCTTGCGGCCGGGCGCAAGGACGGCCATGCTCTCATGTTTCCCCAGTTCGCCACGGGCGCAAGCTTCACTCGCTGACGCTCGTTGCCGCATGCTGTGGCGCTACACGAAAAGGGCATAAGGAGTCGTGACGTCACTGCGGTTCCGGTCGCTGCGCTCCCTCCACCTCCGTTAGCCCGGCAGAGCCGGGACGACCTCCTCGGCTGGCGCCTCGTCGCCCTCGCTGCGCGAGGGTCCTTATCGCCTTCGGATCGCTTCGTCCGGTCGCTGCGCGACCTCCCTACGCTCACCTCTCGGCGCCCCCTGCGGGGTGCCCTGGTCCGCTGCGGCTGTGCTTCTGCTGCGGTGCTCGGCGCTGGCGCGCCTGTGCCCGCAGCGGGTCGGTTGCTCGCTCGCTCGCAACCTCGTGGCGCCGCTACGTCCTGCCGGCCGGTGACGCGCCCCGGGCGCGCATTGCTGGATCAGGGGCGGCCGGCTGCCCGGGTCGAGCCCTCTGTTCATCGAGACCTGGAGGCGGTGTCCTGGCGGCCCGACGGATCTCCACCAGCTCGTGGCCTCGCTGGGGTGTGGCCACGCCCCGCGTGGCCGTCGATCAGCACGGCTGCTGCATCACTTCTTCGACATGCGGCGGCCGTCTGCCGAGCCGGTTCTGGGGACGCCGGTCAGCGTTCCTTCGGTGCCAGTGTCAGTTCTGCTCCGCGAATCTCGCCCTGGACACTGCGCGGCTCACCACACCGGCTGGCACGCTCTGCGTCGTGCCGTGTGATGACGTCACTGGGTCGGATTGACTGACGAATCGCAGACGGCTGGAGGCCCCTCGTGGCCCGGCCCGGTCGGGGTCACGAGACCAGGACGGAACCGTGACCGGACCAACTCGAGACTCCTTGGAGAAGGCACCCGGAGGGTGCTGCGGGAGACAGGTTTGCACCCGTTGAGGGGGTCAGGGGCGTGCCGGAGTTGTGCACCGAACGTGGCGACGATGCGGGACCCGTTGGGGCCGCATGAGCGCCCGCAGCAGAGCCAGGTCACGCACCTTCGCCGGTCTCGCTGTGGCCCGACTAGACCCCTGGTCTTGTGCGTCGAGATGCCCCTTCCGATGGTGCAGAACGGCTGCAACACGGGCCGAGCGTGGAGGCTGTTCAGCTTCTCTGAATTGATTTTCGCGGACCAACGATCTGAATCAACGCTGATGTCGTTCGACAGGCGCTATTTGTTTCTTTGCGGACCGATCTCACGGTCGTACGCCATGTATCTGTCGTTTCCTTGAGCGTTTCCACTGACCATTCCAACGCGAATTTGTTGACTAGCGATGAATGCGCCTGTTCATCCGTCAACGGACACGGTCTTGGTCACCAGGCATGGCCGCGCGGCACGCGGCCCGGGCGAAGGCGTGCCTCGACGGATGGCCGAGGACTGCGCCACGACCCTCGTGCTCCCCACACCGACCGGTGAGCTATCCCCTCACGAAAGAAGCACCCATGAGTGACTCTCTGCGAGCCGTTGAGCTGACCCAGCCGCACTGCGACTACTTCGACTGCACGAACCGGCCGACTGTCACTGACGGCGACTGGGTCATGTGTACGCATCACGAAGCCCGCGCGTACCGCACCTCGACCTACTGGCGGCCGATTGTCGCGATCGTCACCAACCTCGCCGGCCGGTATCCGGTCCTGCGCGCTGAGTACCGACTCCACTGACGACCACAGATCTCACCCGAAAGGTTCCTTCACGATGTCCACACTGACCATCACCCATACCCACGCCGACGGCACCCTCATCGACGGAACGAGCCGCGACGACGGCTCCAGGGAGATCCTCAAGACCCACCGGTGGCGCTGGTCACGCAACCTGGGTTCCTGGTACATCCCGCAGTCCCGGGATCGTCGCGCGAAGACCTACCAGATCAATACGACCGCGGCTGCGCTGCGCGAGGCCGGCTTCGAGGTCACCATCGACGTCGACGACAGCTATCGGCCTGCGGCGGAGGTCGAAACCGACAAGGTCGCCCGCCAAGAGGCCCGAGTGGAGGCTCTCGACGCGAAAGCTGACCGCAAGGCTGCCGCCGCCGAGACTGCATGGGGCGCCGAACGCGCTGCTTACAACGCCCTGCCCGAGGGTGGAGAACCCATCAAGGTCGGCCACCATTCTGAGAATCGGCACCGCAAATCGGTGGAGAAGGCTTGGGACGCCCTCGGCAAAGCAGTGACGTCCGAACGTGAGGCCGCAGCTGCGCGAGGTCGTGCCGACGCCGCAGCCAGAACCACGGAGGCTCGCTACGCGCCGGTGACGGTGGCGCGCCGCATCGAGAAGCTGGCCGCGGAGCTGCGTGGTTACGAACGGACTCGCGACGGCTACAGCCGAACCTTGTTCACCAACAGCCAGACCGGGCTGAAGGAAATCGAGAAGCATGAGCCGGCGACGGGTGCCCACCGCGAACGAGTCCTCGAGGAGATCGAGCGGGTGGCCGATGAGCTGGCCTATTGGGAGGGCGTTCGTGCTCAACAGCTCGCTGACGGGAAGGTCACGCCCTACAGCAAGAACGTCGTGATCAAGGGTGACCAGATCTTCTACGTCGGCAGCTGGCACCACGTCGTGCGCGTCAATGCGAAGTCCGTGACGATCCGATCGATCGTGGGCGGGAGCTGGACCGATCGTGCCGCGTACACCGAGATCAAGAAGGTCCGCAGTGCGGACGGCGCGCCGGTCCATGTGGTCGACGGCGCACGAGTCGTCGGCGACATCGACGCGACCAGCACAAAGCTCTCACAGGAGGAGGACTCCAATGCCTGAGACGATGACCGTCACGATCTATCACAACACCGACCGCGACAGCTTCTGTGGGTACCAGGATGGGCACAGGCTGGTGCGGGTATTCGACTATCCCACTGCCCTGACCGATCCGGCGGCGATCTGTTCACATGCATTCGTCGTGTTCAACGCGCCTGAGGAAGTCCTCGAGATCGACGACTTCTTCACAGCCGCTACCTATCGCGACCGCGGGCTGCGGTCTCTGAGCGTCGGTGACGTTGTGGTCGTCGGCGAGACCGCCTGGGCCTGCGAGCGGATCGGTTGGCGATCCGTGCGCCTGACCGCCGAGCAGGTGGTGCCCTGAGGGCACATGGTCGACATGCCCGACCGCCAGGTCGTACACCTCGGTGCCGGCCTGGCGGCACACCCCATCCCAACGACTCGCGATCTCGCCACCGCAGCCGCTGACCGCTTCCACCGGGTGGAGGACCAGGTCAGCTGGCGAATCGGTGCGAGCTCGCGCAAGAGGAGAACTGATGTTCAGCACGAAGATGCCTCCCACCATCGAGGGCTACACGACGCTCGGCACCGAGCTGCTCGTCGTGACGAGGGGGACCAAGAGATGAGCTGTCCGCACACGACGATCAGCATCGTCAACTACGAGAGCCGGTGGGGTCACTCTCGCATGCCGGAGGACGGATTCCTGCAGCTGATCTATCCGAAACTGCTGGAGCACATCGGCACCTGCGCCCTGACGGGCTCTCTGTCGAGCGCGGAAGGCAATGCCGAGGAAGGCAGGTACGTCGTCGACGACGGCGAGGCGAAGCTGCACTACCTGTGGCACACCGATACTGGCCGCGAATGTGAGATTCACACTGCGGATTGCGCCTGCCAGTGCTGCAATCCGGTCGACCCGGATCTCATCGAGTGTGTGGACCTCGAGGACTGCGCGGTGACCTGTGACTGATCACCTGCGCTCCTGGCTCAACTGCCAGCCACGTTCGGTTGCCTATGGCTTGATGCGTGACTGCGCACGAGGCGATGTCTACGAGGCCCCCTTGCGCTGGTCACGCATGAGCAAGGGCCAGTTGATCGACTGGCTCGTCGAGATTCTCGACGCGGGCGACTACCCAATCCAGCTGAGAGGCAGGACCGCGCCTCCCGGCGAGCAAGGCCTGCGCGCATCCCCGATCCCTGCCACCTCGGCGGTAATACCGCCACGATCCACCCGCACAGATAGAGGTACTCAGCCAATGAACATCACCGTCAAGTTCACCGACGTCTACGGCGGCGAAGAGCACGAGCGCACCGAGGAGATCGCCGTCAAGCGACCCGTCACACTCGCCGGTGAGGCGTTCGACGAATGGGCGCTGAAGGACCGCGGCAGCGGACGCGAGCGTGTCGGACATGATGATTCCTCTCGGGTGGATCGAGCTGCCCGCGGGTCGCGGGCAGGTGAGATCGGATCGGTTTTCAGGACAGGACGATCGGCAGTTTTCGGTAGCGCCGGGCGAAATCGTTGTGCGCCACGGTGGGTTCCTCGGCCAACTCGATCCGCTCGTACCGTTCGGCCAGCACGGCGAAGACAGTCGTTGCCTCGGCACGCGAGATGATCTGTCCCGCACAGGAATGCGGCCCCAGACCGAACGACAGGTTGCGGCTGGCCGCAGGCGGGCGGGTGTGGTCGAAGACATCCGGGTCATCGAAGACCTCGGGGTCGCGATTGGCCGCACCGATCATGAAGCGGATGGGCGATCCGGCCTCGATGAGCACACCGCCGATCTCCACGTCCTCGGTAGGAAACCGCAGGAAAGACAGTTGTGGCGGGTCCATCCGGACCATCTCGTTGATGATCGCCGCACGTGCTGACTCGTCGTTGCGGAATGCGGTGAAAACCTCGGGCCGACGAGCGAACAGTTCGATACCCGAGGCGATCAGGTACCCGATGGCCATGTGCCCCACGGCATAGAACACCAGAATCGTGGCGATAGCCTCGCTCTCGGTGATCTCCCCGGCGCGGGCGGCGTCGAGCAACGAATCGGCCAGGCCGTCGCCCGGGTTCACCCGCTTGTCCTCGAGCATCTCGGCGACGCGCGCACTCAGATAGCCGAAAGCGACTGCAGCCCGGTCGACATCGCCGTCCGCGGGCTCCGCGCTTTGCATCAGCATCGCCTCGAACATCGCCTCCATCACGGCGTCGGCATCGTCTTCGGGTAGTTGTAGGACGCGTGCCATCGTGACGTGGGTGGGGACGACGGCGAGGTCGCGCCTGGCCTCGATCACCTGACCGGCCTCGACACCGTCGAGCAGGTCGCCGACCAGCTCACGGGTGGTCCTGACCCAGCCGTCCACCAGTTTCGGCGTGAACCACTTGTCGGTCTGCCGGCGCAACACGGTGTGATGCGGGGGATCCGAACCCAGCGCGGTGTCGCTCGCGACCGCCCAGGGCCCGGCGTCGGCCCATCCGGGTTCGACGCTCATGATGGGCAGTTTCGCGAAATGACTCACGTCGGCGTACCGGGACACCAGGTAGGTGCCGTCCTCCAGCTTGTGCACCGGATGGTCCTGTTGCAGTCGCCTATACCAGGGATAGGGGTTGTTCCTGAATTCGGGATCCGACCACGGCACGAGCTCGCGATCGATGGACGCAGCGGTCATCTCATGTCCTCCTCGTCGAGTTCGATCAGAGAGGGCTTCGGCGAACTGTTTGGCCCACTCGGCCACGGGTCCGTCCGCCGGCTGGAAGGACGCGGCATCGTGCCGGCCCGTTGCGCCGACCTGTGTCGCTCCTGCGTCTGTCACCGCACCGACGAGGATGTCGATCGCGTTGTTGTAGGTGTCGTAGGTGCTGTCGCCGAGGCCGAAGGCCCCGAACCGCAGACCCGTGAGGTCAGGCTCGGCCGCCTTCATCGCATCGAAGAAGGGCTGGGTCGTCGCCGGCAGTTCACCCTCTCCGTAGGTGGAGGTGACGAGCACGACCGTGCCGGAGGCGGCCAGATCTGCGACGTCGAAGTCCTCCATCCCCACCACGGTGGCCTCGATATCGAATTCCCCCAGGGCAGAAGCGATGTCGTCGGCGACCATCTCGGCGTTGCCGGTCTCGGTTCCGAACAGGACAGTTACGTCGGTCATGATTCTCCACACTCCATCTCGGGTGTTCGGGTGATTCTCGGGTTCACTGCAGGCCTGCCGTCTCAGCAGACCGATTCGGCCGGCACGGTGCGGGCCAACGCCAGCATCGCGTCGACCTCGCGGACCTTCTGCCGGATGCGGCCGGGCGAGGCCGAGGCGACCTCCGCCTCGTCGATCCGCATCGAGCCGTCGAAATCGACGGTCCGGTCGATCACTTCGTAAGGGATTGCCACCAGACCCGGACGGGCCGGATGGTGACCGGCATGATCGCGGCGGATTCGGGCCGCCAACGCCCGGGCACGGGCCCGCATCTCGGGAAGCGCTCCGGTGGAACTGTGCAGCCACCCGGTGCGGTACAGGCCCGGAGCAAGAAAATCCTCTCCCGGATCGGCGTCGCGGTACAGCGTCAGGTCGAGGTCGTCGTTTACGGCCGACTCGAAACCGATTGCGGTGATGACGGTGTCGCACGCGAGAGTCGTGGTGTGCACGCCGGTGCGCACCTTGACGGCCTCCGCGCGGTCGGTGCCGATCACCTCGACCGGGGTCGATCCGAAGTGGAACACCACCGTCGTGGCCGGTGCCGCCGGGCTCTCGCGTTCGACGACGTGGGCCAGGGCCGCACTCCGCGGGTCGGAGGACTCTGCCGTGGCGAGCACCCCCGCATCGGCGAGGCGGAACTCCGTCGACGCCAGGTGCGCCAGTTCACGCATCATCACCGGGTCGAACTTGGCGTCGGTGGGCGTGGAGCGCACCACCACGTCGATCCGCCGTGGGCCCTCCGATCTCAGTCTCCCGAGGGTGTCCGGGTGCAGATCGGAACCGGTGAATTCGTCGGGCTGCTTCGACAGCAGCCGGATGATGTCCATGGCGACGTTGCCGCCGCCCACCAGGACCACCCTCCGGCCCACCGTCGGCAGGTCGCCGGCGGCGGGATGGTCGTTGACGCATCGGGTGAAGCGCCCGGACCCCACGATGCCGGGCAGGTCATCGCCCGGGATGCCGAGACGGCGGTCTCCGCTGAGGCCCGTCGCGAGGACCACGACGTCGAACGCGGCTCGCAGGTCCTCGATCGACAGGTTCCGGCCGAGCTCGATGTTGCCGACGAAGCGAGTCCGATCGTCGAATACCCGCGAGAGTTGCCGGATCACGTTCTTCGTGCCCTGATGGTCGGGAGCCACGCCGTAGCGAAGGAGCCCGAACGGGGTGGGTAGCCGGTCGAAGACGGTGACCTCCACCTCCGGCCACTGCTTGCGGAGTTGCTGTGCGGTGAAACAACCCGACGGTCCCGCGCCGACCACCGCCACGCGCGGTGCCACGTCCACTTCACTCATGATGTCGCCGACGGTCGGCGCTCCCGGGTCGGTCTGGTTCTTGAGGCCGTCATCGATCGCCGCGAGCAGCACGGCATGGGTCAGGAACGGATTGCACGAGGCGTCCGGGAGCTTGTACTCGAGCCGGCCGTTGGACGACAGGCGCATCGTGCAGGTCTTGTTGTCCATACCCCAGTTGATCCGCGACGGGGCGAACTGCCCGGCGTCCCAGAACCGCTTGTAGGAGTTGACCGTCGAACCCATGACCAGCATCGCACCCGGGGTGTGGTTGAGGACGCCGCCGACGGCGAAACGTCCCGCGTCGGTGAGGTGCAGTTCGGAACGTCCCGGCTCCGCGAGGACGTTCACGCCGTCCTTCCACAGGCTCCAGTTGTGGTGACAACCATTGCCCATGTACCCGACACCCGGCTTCGGCATGAAGCTCGCCTCGATACCGAGTTCGCGGGCGACCTGCTTGCAGATCTGCCGGTAGGTCACCAGGCGGTCGGCGGTGAGGTTCGCGTGATCGTACATCCAGTTGAGTTCGACCTGGCCGGCGTCCTCGAAGTCGCCCTCCACCATCTCGAACCCCATGAAGGACGCGTAGTCGATGACCTTCTGGTAGATCGCGCGGTAGCGCTCGAGGTGCTCGATGTGGTAGGCGGGACTCGAATCGGGACGGAAGGTGGTCTCGAATCCCTCGCCTTCCCAGGTCATCTCGGGTTCGGTACCGGTACGCATCTCGAGTCCGGTGCGTTCGGTGAACGAGGCGTGCAGGCGCTTGAGTAGTCCGCGGCTGTCGGTGGCCAGCGGGACGCCGGCGTTCTCCTCGAGATGGTCCGGCTCGTACAGACTGCAGAACACCCGCGCCGTCGAGTGATCCCACGGCAACACCTGGAACGTGTCGAGATCCGGGACTGCGCAGTACTCGGAAGCGCCGACCCCGCCGGCCATCAGCACGCCGTCGCGCCCCGCCTGCAGGTTGGCCATCGCGGTGCGGTGCTGCATCACCCCGCGCGTGGCCAGACGGGCGAACTGTTCTGCCGGAACGACTTTGCCCAGCACCCGGGAGGTGATCGTCACGGCCTGGAAGTAGACGAACCGGACCCCGTACTGCTTGATCGCGTCGAGGGCGGCGTCGAGCGCACCCGGGGCGGCGTTGACCTCCCGGTGCTGGTCGAGCGCGGATGTACTCATCGAAGAACCTTCCTGTGGGTACGCCGGTGGGACAACGCTGTCCAGGGGTGGCGGTGGTAGATCGCGGCGGGCGTCGGTGTCCGCCGCGGCAGAAGAGCAGTGGGATCGGGCGGACCCGATCAGATCAGTGCGCGGACGAGAAGGTCAGCGGGAGACTGACCGGGCCGGTGTTGCCGGAATCCGGCAGCCAGGTGGCCGAATCCTCGATCCGGAACCGCCCGAGTCGGCGGGCCAGGAGCGGCAGCGCCTCGCTCATGTCGCAACGGGCCACGAAATGACCTACGCAGTGGTGGATTCCGCCACCGAAGCCGAAGTGGGGCTGTCGCTCGGCGGTGATGTCGAACTCGGCGTCGCCGAACACCCGCGGGTCGGTGCCGGCCGATTCACTGAGGAGGTGCACGGTCGTACCTGCTTTGATCTCCAGGCCTTCGTACTCGAAATCCTCGATCGCCTCGCGGGTCACCCAGCGCACGGTGGGGTTGATCCGCATGACCTCCTCCACCGCGGCTCCGCCGAGGTCGGGCCGCTCGGCGAGGATGTCCCACTGGTCCGGATTCCGGGCGAACGTCTGCATGGCCAGACCCAGTTGGTTCCGGGTGGTGTCGTATCCGCCGAAGATGAGCAGCGCGATCACATCACGCAGCTCATCACGGCTCAGTTTGTCGTCACCCGAACCGGATTGGATGAGCTTGGTGACGAAGTCGTCGCGGGGCTCGGCGATCCGCGCCTCGATCGCGGCGTCGGCATAGTCATGGAGTCGAGCGAGCGCCGCCTCGATCTGCGGCAGATCCTGCTTCAGCGTGACCCCCATGGCGAGCCCGATGGTCGTGGACTCGGCCGCGATGATCTCCCACTCGTCCTCGGGCAGTCCGAGCATGATCGCGATGACCCGTGCGGCATACGGTTCGGCGAACTCGGACATGAACTCACAGGAACCGCGGTCGGCGAACGCATCGACGAGTTCGCCTGCCAGGGCCTGGAAGCGAGGCACCAGAGTGTTGATGAGTTTCGGCGCGAACGCCGGGTTCATCAGGCGCCGCAGCCGGCGGTGGTCGCCGCCCTCCTTGTTGAGAACCCAACTCGCCCACCAGTGTGCGAGCGGCCCCTCCGTGACCCCGTTGTGCGCCGGCCAGGCCGCGCTGCCCTGCCGGAGCTTGGGGTGGCGGAGAAGAGCCTTCATCTCCTCGTACCTGAGGACCGCGAGGCCGTATTCGGTCTCGGCGAACCAACTCTGGTCCCGCGCGTTCTTCACCTGGTCGGAAGTGATTGCGAAGCCCGGGTCAGTGACGTTGAGCCGTGGTGCATTTCGCGTCGATACCGATGACATTGTGGCCTCCCTGATCGGATGCCTTAAATCTTCTAGATTTAGAGTTTTTAAGTCAAGGGAGTTGTGCAACCACTGTGTTAACTTGCTGTTTCGATCGTGGCCAGGCTCCAGCCGGACCATTCGCTGATGAGCTCGACGGCCTCGAAGGTCGCAGGGGCGTCGCGTGGATGCGTCCGCAGTGTCTCCCCCGGCATCCAGTCCGGCGTGTTCGACGCGATCACTGTTCCATCGCCGCCGACCACCAGGGCCCGGCCCGTGTGGCTGCGCAGGATGCCGCACAGCGAGGCCTCGACGCGGTCGGCGAGCAGATCGGCGCCGACCACACCCAGGAATTCGTCGTCGACGACCACCGGAACAGTGAGGGTGAAGACGAACCGATCCGACCCCGAATAGTCCAGATACGGACCTTGGATCACCGGCCGACGCCGATCGCGCGCGTGCACGTACCAATCCATCTCGAGATAGTCATAGACGTCGGCGTCGCGACGGTCGAGATTGAGTTTCAGTGGTACCGATCGGCTTCCGCTCAGCTGCATCCAGTGCAGATACAGGCTGCGGCCACGCACCTTCCCGGGTGCGGCCACGAAACCGATACCGACGGAGACCGCGGAGCGGCCCAGTTCGGCGTCCAGTGTCGGGGTCAGTGCGGCGAGACCGGCGTCGGTCAGTGGGGCATCGGCCGCCATGCCGGCAACCTCGTCGACCAGAGCTTCGAGCGGGACCAACTGCTTCTGCAGTAGCCACTTCTCGATCCGACCATGGATGGCGGCGTGGTTCATTCGGCGTCGTCCTCGAACGTCAGCCTCGTGGTGGCGAGACGACGGATGTTCGCGTGGATGTGCCCCTCGGCGGCGTGCCTCGCCTCGTCGGGATCGCCCTTGTCGATGGCCTCGACCACCGCCCGGTGCTCCGAGACCACACTGGCGAAGTCGGTCACCGTGCTCATCACCTGTGGAAGCCAGAGCATCCGGCACATCTCTGCCTGAAGAGTGACCTCACGCCGCAGCAGTCGTGACGAGCGGGTGGCGACTGCTATCTCGATGTGGAAGCGGCTGTCCGCACGGATTCGCGCACTACGGCTCTCGCTGCGGTCCAGCTGGTCGACGAGCACCGCGATCCGCCGGAGATTGAGAGGCGTCGCACGACTTGCCGCGAGCCGCGCCGACTGCCCGCCGACCGCGAGATGCTCGTCGCCGAGATCGCGGAGTCCGCCGAGGCTGAACGACCGCAACTGGTCGAGGTCGGGAACCTCGGGCGGTTCGACGTTCGGGATCACGAAGGTCCAACCGTTGCGTCCGCGGCGGGTCTCGACCAGACCCTCGTCACGCAGGACCGCCATCGCCTCACGCAGGGTCATCGGCGACACGCCCAGCAACTGGGCGAGATCGACCTCGGTGGGGAACTGCTCGCCGGCCCCGATCAGACCGATCGTGATGGCGTCACTCAGCCGTTGGGCGATCTCGTCGGCACGCCCGAAAGAGCCGAGCGGGGTCAGTAGGGAGATGCTTCCGATCTGCATGCAGTGTGCGTCCGTATCGCCTTAGAGATGTGCCCGGTCAGTCTATACCGTGGCCTATTCTGAATCACGTGCCCGCACAATCTTTTCCCAACGAACCGCTGAAGGTCCACCGAA
Source organism: Gordonia sp. KTR9 (assembly GCF_000143885.2). Taxonomy (NCBI): domain Bacteria; kingdom Bacillati; phylum Actinomycetota; class Actinomycetes; order Mycobacteriales; family Gordoniaceae; genus Gordonia; species Gordonia sp. KTR9. The sequence goes on along the minus strand of NC_018580.1, from coordinate 156,694 downwards.
CACAGCCGAGGGTGTCGTCACGGTGGGTCATCCCTCCGCAGCCCGAGGGGTGGGATTCGGTCGCCGTCTCCGAATGGTCGCTGACCGCCGCCGGATGGGCAGACCACCACCCGCACGACGAGGTCAACATCGTCCTCGAGGGCGAGTTGCACGTGGAGTCCGGCGGTACCGTCGTCGTCGCCGGCGCCGGCGACACCGTGGTGGTGCCGGCGGGCGAGTTCGGCCGATACTGGGCGCCGCAGTACGCGCGCATGATCGCGGTCTACGGACCCAACCCGCTCGGCGATCCCACCCCGGCCGCCGAGTACTGGGAGGTCGAGCGAGACGAGGTACGCCAGTCCCCCGAACCGAAGGACTGACGCATCAGCGGGCTCGCGGGGTCAGAGGAAGAGGTAGATCTTCCGGACGGGTTCGACGGCCTCCCAGCTCCCCGACCACCCGACGGGCAGGTGGAAGCCCTCGCCGGCATGGACCAGCGTCTCCTCGCCCGTGCTCGCGTCGGTGATCTTCGCGATGCCCTCGAGAACGAACGCCGCCTCGGCCGCCGGGATGTTCTCGTAGGTGAAACCGTGGTGATCACATGACCATGCCGCGATCGTGCCGGGACTGACCCCGTCGCCCGCGAGTATGGAGATCTTCATCGTGTTGTCGCCGACCCGGGTACAGAAATCGGGGAGTTCCTCCATCACCTCCCACTCCAGGCCGTCGAAGGTGTCCAGGGAGAACTTCTCGACGAAATCTTCGAGCACACCGGCGACGGCAACGCCACCGACACGAACTCGGCCTACTTCGCCGAAATCGTCGCATCCCCGGACATGCCCGAACTGGTCGGGCGCGAATTCGAGTGGGGCACCTGATGGCCGGGACAGGAATGCTCGCAGACCACCTGCGACAGCATCGGGTGGTCGAAGGACCGTACACGCATCCGAACGCTGCGGTGTGGCTCGCCTGGATCGAATGCGGCTGCGGATGGCGGAAATGAGCGCCCACTGCGATTTCAGCCGGGGATCGAGGACGACGAGCTGGACGAAGCCTTGATGCAGGATCACGAGCGCCACGTCGCGGAAACACGTCTGGCCTGACCCACACACTCAGCACCTTGTCGCTCACGCGCCGGCAACTTCCCACAGCCTGCACGACACCCATACAGACGTGATCAAAGTATTTGTATGAGTTTTTCAAAAGTCGCCATAGTCAGTGTTCAGAGCCTTTTCGAATAACTATCTGACAATGCTACGGTAGGGCGCATACACCCTGAGAAGCTCCGTGCGAACGCCTTCCGCCGGACCTGAGAGAACGGACCATCCACTGTGACCACTCCGGCCGAGCACGTGCTCGACAATGTCATTTCGGTGGCACGCAATTTCTCATCCCGCCGGCCCTTCGACATCATCCGGGAGCGCAAGGGCTGGGACACCGACGTCATCGAACGACTCGAGGTCTCCACCGACGAACCCCTCCCTGACCTGGATCTCAGCGTCGAACTGATCCACCGTGCGATTTCGCAGGGTAGAACCATCACAGTTCTCACCGACTACGACATGGACGGCGTCGCCGCCGGGATCCTGACCTACGCAGGGTTGGCCGAGCTTGGGGCGCACGTTGAGCTGGTGATCCCACACTATGAAGGGCCACGCGAGATCACTGCCCCGAAAGTGGATCAGGCACTGGCCCAGTACCCAACAACGTCGCTGCTCATCACTTGCGACGTTGGCATCAACTCGAACGAGGGCATCGACCGCGCACACGACCGCGGCGTCGCGGTCATCGTCACCGACCACCATATTCAGACCGTCGATGTATGCCGCGCTGACGCGGTCGTCGACCCCAACCGAACGGGGGCTACCTACCCCGAGCCCGACATCTGCGGATCGCAAGTGGCTCTGCACATTCTGAGCGCGTACGCGCGCACTCACTGCCCGACCAAAGCCACCGCAATCGCAATGCTGTCGGTGTTCGGAGGGATTGGCGGGCTCGCCGACGTGATGCCGTTGCGCGGACAGACCCGGGCACTGGTCCGTCGCGCCGTCGGCCTGCTTGCTCTGGCTGTCCCCGACGTGCCTGTCTACACCAAGGCGGACGCCGATCGCGACGAGAATCCGATCAAGTGGCACCAGATCGGCCAATGGAACCTCGAGGAGCCAGATCGCATCGACCCGAACACCTCCACACTGATGCAGATCGTCAACGGGCAAAGTCATGACCGCCGATACCGTGAAGCGCTACGCGGTCTGTCGGTGCTCTTGTCGCGGCTCATCGCTGCCGGCAAGGTTCGTTCCGTCGACGATCTGGACGTGTCGTTCCTCGGTTTCACGCTGACGCCGATGTTCAACGCGACACGTCGAGTCGAAGCGGATATGGCCGACTCTTTCATGGTGTTCGTCCCTGAAGCTGTGCGCTCGTCGCGGCCTGACTACCATCCGGAAGTCTTCGACACCTACGAGCACCTCGACGCCGGCCGCCGGTCTGCCGCCGACACCTTGGTCGCCAACAACGAGACCCGCAAAGAGCTCACGAAGGCTGCGATGGAAGGGATTTTTGCGGCCGAGCAGCCTTACGCTCCGTACCTCTGGTTTTCAGACGCCAAGCCCGGGGTGCTCGGGTTGCTGGCATCGAACCTTCTGCAAGAAACCTCGATGCCGACGATGGTCATCAACCCCGAAACGCTGTCCGGGTCCGCGCGTGCGCCCGAATGGTTCGATGTGCTGGGGTTTGTCTCTCAGATGAACGACCCTCGACTTCGTGCCCAAGGGCACCATCAGGCATGCGGTGTCGGCTTCACTGATACTCACGCTCTCGCCGAGCTGATAGCGGCTATTGCGGTCTACGTGGACTCCCTTCCCGAGGTCGACCCTGAGGACCAGAGAGCGGATCTCCACATGATGGACATCGAGTCTCTCGCACAGCTCGATATGGAATCCGCGGAGGTTCTCGTTCGCTTGCGCCCCGACATTCCGCTGCCGATGGCGCCAGAGCTCATCTCGCTCGCTGAGTCTCTCAGCGTGCTAGGCCCATTCGGGCAAGGCTTCCCGGCCGCTGACATCCGTCTCACCTTCCAGCCGGCCAGCGCATCAATCAAGCTGATGAGTCGCAAGGAAGAGGCTGGTGAACTGCAGAAGGGACAGGCACCCGAGCCTGCCGACTACAAGCACCTGAAGGTGGTCACCGGCCATGGACTCGAACTGCTGTGGTGGAACAAGGCCGATCAGTATCAAGCCTTGTCTGACGCCACACTCGTAACCGCCACGATCGAACTGTCGACCAACCTGTTCATGGGCAACACTCGTCCACAGGCATTCATATCCTCCCTCGTCGTCCACACTGTGAGGCAGGCTCGCGGCGCTGCGTAGGCAGGCCCTCCCCGACACAACACAGCCCCGCGCATTCGATGATGCGCGGGGCTGTTGTCGTCAAGGATCAGTCGACGACCCGAACTGGGTTGACTCCGATCAGTGAGCCATCGGGTACCGCCGCTGGATGCACCAAATACATTCCGGGGCCGTACGTCCGGCGCAGCTCGCCCAGCCAGCTCGACTGCAGCTCGTCGTCGCTGAGCACCATGGCCATACCGCAGAGATCTGGCAGTAGCCGGTAGCCGACTGCAGGGTCGCCGGCGACGGTGTGGCGTTGGTCGTGGGCCATGTACTCCCGGCCTTCGTCCGGCAGCTCGGATAGACCTGCTGCGCACAGTTCGCAGGCCGCCACGACTGCGCACGGCCGCAGCGCCGTCCCTGTGCCCAGGACGCCTTCGCGGTCGTCGGCGCTGAGCCAGAAGCACTGCACCTTCCACTCGGGGCTATCGCCCCGGACGTCGACCAGATGTGCGGTGGCTGGATCCAGCTCATCGGGGAGGACCCCTCGGCTCTGTACGGCGCTCCATTGCTCGACTGCGGTCATCTTGTCCTCCCGACAACGGTCTCGCTCAGACGCGGCCGTGGTTATTCGTATCTGGTAGCTCACCCCTGTGAACTGCACTAATAGGGGCATTGAGTGGAATAACTATTCTCAACGTATATACTACGGACGCATTTGCCGTGGGCAAGTGCGTCGGACGTGTCCCTGGTCCCGCGCCCTGGGGACGACGCCTTCCCTGGGCACCGGCGGAGCCTGTACCCGGGGTGGGTTGGAAGGATGTTGCAGCCAGGCCTCGGCCGGGCTCCATCGCGCACCCGGCACATACATTTACCGAAACGAAGGAACGCCACCATGAAGGTCGCCACTGCGTTCTACGACGAGAACAAACTTCTCGTTCCTCCGGCCAAGATCTGGACGGGTGAACACCCGACCATGAATCAGTTGACCCTCCAGGGTGGTTACTGGCACATCTGCACGAAGTACTTCGAGTCCGCAGCTGTGCGTGACGTGATCGCCGAGGCGTCTCTACAGGCGATCATCGACCACAACGGAACAGTCATCTATGACCAGATCGACGATGCGCCGTTCTATGACGAGGTGACCGGTGACTTCATCGGTTGGCGGTACTACATCCAATACGTCATCGAAGAACCGAACTACAAGCCGTTTCCGAGCTATGCGGCGACGGCCGACCGGATCGGCATCTCGCCCAACTACGTTCAGCCTTACGATGGCGTCGCCGAGGAAGGCCCCGACTACCAGACGCCACGGCCTCAGCGGCTGTCCGCGTTGCAGGCGCTTCGGGAATCGCAGGCCTTCCACGGTCAACGCAAGGCTGGCCGAACGCATGAACCGACGTTGTGAAGGTGTCACAACAGAACGATGCCCCGCTGAAACTGCAAGGATGAGAGCAGTTTTAGCGGGGCATCAGCCATTTCTGACCCACGTTGAGAGACTAACATGATCCCGGCGTTGGCCGGCATCACATCCTAAGACCCAGAAGCGACGCCGGCGATAGCCCGTGTCGTTCCATTGGCCGGGCACGAGGCATGCTGTCACGGCCCGTCGACTACCGACCGCAGCCGACTAAGAGAAAGAGACCGTGCGCTATGAGCCCCAGCTCCGAACAGACGCAGCCGATCTCCTCTGACTGGAAATCGAAGCAGCGCGCCATGATTCGAGTCGATGAGCTGACCCCCGGCGACGTCATCCTTGGCGGCCTGACTCCCGCCGCAGTCCTCCGGGTGGAAGTCGAAGGCGAATGGGTGCGCATCGAGTGTCAGCTCGTCGATGAGGACCTGGACCAGGAACTGTATGAACTGGTGGAGCGACCGAGCGACCCAGTGGTGATCGCAGTCGAGAAACACCCCTCGCTACCAGCCAAACGACAGTCGTGAGCGCAGGTTAGGGCCTTCTGCCCAACCAACGCATCTGGAACACCTCCGCGGCCTCAACAGTTCTCGCTGGTGCGACGGCCTTCAATCGATAGCCTCGCCAGAACTGCGGTCTGACTGACCTCCACTGATCGGCTGGCACCGAAACCAGGCGCTCGTCCTCGCGGCCTCTAGCTGGTATCGGCCGCTGTACCGGTCCACTCGGGCGGCACACCCTGCGGAATCAGGCCTCCTGCAGATAATCCTGTGAATACAAGCATTACTTGCAGGAGCATGTTGGCTCAGGGGGAGGCATTGCATTTCGCGATCGCTTGCACGATTTTCCTGAGATCCGGACGCTCTGTGGCCGCAGCGGCGACGGTGTCGAGGTAGCTGGCGAGGTCATCAACGAGTGGCGGTTCAGTGGAGACGAGCGTCGCGATCGCCGTTGCCGGGGTCGCGACGGGAAGTCCGTCGAGCAAGCTCACCTCATCCCACGTGACCGGTACTTCAACAGTGATCACGTCTGCGGTGCTCAGCTGGTAGCGGGGCCAGCGGGCTCTGGTGTGGGCGAGCTGGGGCAATTCCCCGGCGGGTTCTGCGAGCCCGTGGATGGCGAGTGCGGTCGTGGCGGTCACGACGTAGTCGGGCCACCCGGCTGCTAGCCGTTCCTCGGGGAACAGGTCTTTGCCCGCATTGACCCATCCCAGACGCGCGTCCGCGAGAACACCCTCATCGTCGGTACGGTCGAGTTCGCGCATCACGCCGTACGCGACAGCTTTGAGCATTCCTCGCAGCCGCAGTCGCTTCTGCTGAGTCAGGTCCAGTCCGAGACGCCCGCACTGGCCGCTCGTGATGAATCCCCACTGCCGGGCGCGAAGTTCTGCGGTGTCGATCCACCGCGCCCACAGCGGCGACGAGCGGCGGGGTGGTCGGACGGTAGACGTCATCGGGTCAGTCCTGGTCGAGGTACGTCTCCATGGTGTCGATCATCCGGTCCTCGTACGCTTCACGGCTGATGAACTGAGCGTCAAAGCCCTCTTCGGTGTGATCGCCGGCGGCCGTCTGTTCCCCCAGGGTGATGATGCGGGCATGGCGATCCTCGTCGTCGAGCAAGGACTCCAGTTTGCTCCGCAGACGCTCAAGCGCACCTCCTCTGGAATCGGCGGTGACCGACCAGCCCTCCCCGCCGTAGCGGCCGGTCCAGTCGCCGTTGTCGTCTTCGGCGAGAATGGCGCGCTGGGTCACGTGCAGCCGTGGTCGCTCAGTCACCGTCTCACCCGCTTAGCCGTAGAAGGTCTCAACGATCATGCCCCGCTGAGAGATCACGGTGCAACGGTGCGTGTAGACACCCGGTTTCGGGTTGAGTTGCCGGATTGGATCGGCTGACAGTTGATGGTCGTCGGGCTCGCCACATTAGGCGCGCCGACAGCCAGCACGGGCGGGCCCGCCGCCCGGTGTGACGTCACCACAGAAACGCCGCCGAATATGCATCGATGTCGTTACTGAGAACCACACGGACAATCTGACAACGACCACTTGGAACACCGCTGAACTGCACATAATGGATGACCTGAGTTCTTAACAGTGATTCCCAAAGTACCGCGCATGGAGTTTCTTGGTAGGTAGTTAGTTTGTGGCGTATCGTCACCATCAAGCCTTGACCCACAACCAAGGTCACCCGCACTGTGCGGCACCCAGCAGTACCCCGAATAGACGCTCGATCGACCCGTCACGACACGCGCCGTCGACCGCGCTCACAAACCCACGGGGATTCGGCGACGAGTCGTCCCCCTCGGCCATTCGGGCATCGTCAGACGACCGAAGGATGACTATGAGTTCTGGCTCGGTACGCGCCATGTATCTCGTCGGGAGTGAACCTGACCTCGATCCTGAGATCAGCGCTCGATACAAGCCCAGCTCCGACTACCTCAAGGCCAGTGACGGCAAGCCGTTCGCGGAATCAGTGGCCGTCATCAGCAAGCGCTGCGCCGACTCCTATCTGACTGCCGACCGGATCCCGACTCTCAAGACCATCGCGCCGGCCACGGTCCATGACGGTCTGCTCAATGAGATCAACAGGCAGATTCTGGCTCAGAACGAACGGATCAAGACCGCGGAGATCCACGGCACCAAGCGGCTGCCCCTCACCCAACTTGGGTTCGCCGAGGTCGCGCGATTGATCTTGGCGTTGTACTCGATCATCTCGATCTCGCCGTCGAGCCGAAACTCCGATCCCGACTTGAACATCCTGGCCGCATACGACGATGACCCGTCGAGTCCCACCTTCGGAACCTACCGGTCGTCGCAAGGGCATATCCGGTCGATCGCCCGTCGATACTGCCTGAACCTGACCACCCGGGATTTTGCCGAAATCATCGCGGCGCTCAGCGATTCCGCGCCGAGGCGGACTCGGGGCGACAACCGTGACTTGATCGCGGTCAACAACGGCATCATCGACTACAACGACGGCGATCCCCAGTTCATCGACTTCTCGCCAGAGTTCATCTTCCTGGCCAAGTTGGATGTTGCGTGGAATCCCGACGCCCGCAACGTCGTCATCCACAACGACACCGACGGCACCGACTGGGACGTCGAGTCGTGGATGGAGAGCCTGTCCGACGACCCAGAGGTTGTCGAGTTGCTCTGGGAGATCATCGGTGCCACAGTGCGCCCCTACGTCAGCTGGAACCGGTGCGCCTTCTTCTACTCAGAGCAGGGCAACAACGGTAAAGGCACGTTGCTCTCGCTGATGCGCAACCTGATCGGAGTTCAGTCCTACGCCAGTGTCCCGTTGGCCGACTTCGGTAAGGACTTCCTTCTGGAACCGCTCACGCGAGCCAGCGCGATCCTCGTCGACGAGAACGACGTGGGTACTTTCATCGAGAAGGCCGCCAACTTCAAGGCGATCGTGACCAACGACGTGATCACGATCAACCGGAAGTACAAGTCGCCGATCGCCCATCAGCACTTCGGGTTCATGGTGCAGTGCCTCAACGACAAACCTACGATCAAGGACAAGTCAGAGTCGTTCTACCGGCGCCAGCTGTTTGTGCCCTTCACCAAGTGCTTCACCGGCGCCGAACGCAGATACATCAAGGACGACTACCTCACTCGCGCCGACGTTCTCGAGTACGTGCTCAAACGTGTCTTGACCATGAGCTACTACTCCCTCAGTGAGCCCCAGGCGGTGAAGGACGCCCTCGAGGATTTCAAGGAGAGCAACGATCCGATCCGGGCTTTCTGGAACGAGGTGAAGGGCGAGTTCCGCTGGGATCTGGTTCCGTTCCCTTTCGCTTACGACCTCTACAAGGCGTGGATGGCTCGGAATATGCCCAACTCGAAACCGCTGGGTCGCAACAAATTCATCGACTCGTTGGTCACTCTGGTCCGATCGGACCGTCACTCGATGTGGCTCTGTGAGGACCATCGGACGCAGTACCGCCCGGGTGACCGAATGACGGTGCCCGAGGAGCTGATCTACGAGTACACGCTCGTCGACTGGGCCAACGTCGCTGCGCCCAAGACCAGCCCGAAGCAGTATTCGACACTGCCGGCAGACCGGCAGAAGAACAGCTACCGCGGTCTCATCCGCCGGGACACCGACGAACTCGCCGATGCAGCGAGTGAGGCCCAGCAAGAACACGACCGAGAGGTCATCGACATGCTCGCCGCGCGCGACATACCGATCTCGAGTAGCCCGCGCAGGGCCGCGGAAGCGACCCCGGGGGCGAACGGTGTCTACCGGGAAACGGTCCCGGACACCACCGACCCCTTCGTCATGGATCCGGCCGCACCACCTCCTCACCGCACCGCTGCGCCGCCCACCACATCCGAGGGGTCGCCAGCACACGAGTAATCCACCCGCCTGCCTCACCGTGGCCCACTGGCCCAGCACTCAAGGAGACGCTGATCATGACCCCGACCCCGTACGCCAGCAAACCGGCGGCCACGGCCGCAGAGTCGGCTTTCCTGTTTTACGACGTCGAGTCGCTGAACAACGCCTTCACCGTTGCTCTCTATCGCACCTCTGAGGCTGCGGCAGTCGTGTACTACCTTCTCGACGACGATCCCAGCGGTGTGGGTCTGACGCGCACAGCGCTGGCAACGATGCTGGCCGATCCCGCCGGCGGTCTCACCGACAAGCTGTACCGTCTCAACCCGGGTCTGCTGGCGCGTCAGCGTGAGACCGAGGGGGCCGTTCCCGGCCGGGACATTCCCCTGCTGGACTTGGCCGACGAACGTAACGCTCGCACGCTAGCGAAGCTCCTTGGTGGGGTGATCGATTCGGGCTCGGTCGGCGACGTCCACACCCGGGAACGGTGTGTCATCAGTGGTGCACCGATCATCTGTGACACCCACCCTGACTACGACCATCGGCTCCCCGAGCACGCCTTCGTGACCGGGTACAACTCGAACCAGTACGACACGACGATGCTCGCGCTGTATCTCTCGCTGCGCTTCGACGAATCGAACCGGGCACGTCCTGTCACTGCTGCTCAGATGCGTGAGCACAGCGATGCGATGTTCGCACTGAACAAGCGCGAAGATCGTCCATCGATGTCGAGTTATCTGTCTCACGCGGGGAACCGTCGAGCTGCAACGATCCGTGGTAACTGGCTGTCGTCCGGCCGGCATCTGGATGTCGCCCGACTCAATGAGCTTCAGCAGAAGGTCTCGCTCAAGCGTCTGCTCGGGATGCTCGGTCACCAACTGCTCGAATCCGAGAAGCTCTCAGGTCCGAATGCGTGGCTCGACTCGCTCGACGACTTCATCGACCTTGTCGCCTACAACATCTCGGACACCGTCGGTACTGCGTTGCTGTTCAACGACAACACCTACTCGGGCAGCTTCGATCTGCGCTCGGGCCTTCTACGGACTTTCCCCGAGACTGTGTTCAACCACGACAACGACTATCGGACGCCTGTCCTGGATACCTCAATGGTTCTGACGTGGCCTCGCCCACGCCTGACCACTGACACCTCCTCGGCGCAGTTCGCGGGTCGCATCCTCGCCCCTTACCGGGATCTGCGAGCCATCCCCGGTCACATCGCAGACCTACCGGTCGTCTCGTACCGCTATCCCGATCCGTTGGGCCACAACGGATCGACGATCGGTGCCGCCACCAATGTGCTCACCGCCACCCGGGACTTCTTCTTCGAGACCGTACCGACCGACACCGTCGCTGGTCGCATGGCGCATGAGGCCTTCGAGAAAATCTATCGGTACTACCGGCGTATCGAAGGTCTCAACTTCGATCACGCTCAGCATGAGGACTTCGCTCCGATCGTCGTCAGCGGTCGAATCTCAGCGTGGTTGCGGTCCGCGGCACGCAGCAGTGGTCCGATCTCGTCTGAGGCGAGGCGCGTCGGTGACGAGTTCTTGCATCTGTTCGGTGGCGGTGTGTCCACGACAGCTGAGGGTCCTCGACGCTTCAGCGTGCAGCGGTTCGCCTCGCTGAGCAACTCGCTGCTCGAATGCGCCAACGCCGACACGTCCTTGACGAGAATCCGTCACCAAGAGCTGATCGCCGACATCAACCGACTCAAGATCGTCGTCTTGGCTAAAGCGGATGCGGCCCAGCCGTACTGGCCGGATGATCGACCGCCAACATTCAGTGACACCGTCATCGAATGGCACACCGATCGCAACCATGCGACGAACGACTCCTTCGAGCTCGCTTCCATCGCCAAGCTGCCATGCAACATCCCGTACTTCGACAGCGCCGGCGAGGCGACCAGCTGTTTCGCCACCTTCTCCACCGGTGGGATCCATGGCGCCGAGGCTGATCTTGAGGCATTCAGCGCGGAGCGTGACGCCTCCGAACGTCGATGGGCGATGTTTCGAACCGCCATCGATACAGCGGTCGATCAGTTCCGCGCGGCAGCCGGACACACCTGCGGTGATCGTGCTGTTGACGAGGCGTTGTTCCCTGACCCAAAGATCGTCAAGATCGTCACCGAAGGTCTGGAGTGGATCGCTGCAAACGCCGCGACGATGCCTGCCATCACACAGACCGACGGCCAGCCCTACCCCGGCGAGGACCTGGCGATGGCCGCGTGGTGGATCCGCAAACGGATCCGCCTCGAGGTGATTGACCCTGTGTCGGGTGAACCGGTCACTGTCGAATGGTCAGACGTGCTCAAAGCCGGGTCCAAGGCGAACAGTCCAGTACTACGTGATCGCCCCAAGGGGGACCGAGGGGTGGAACTGTTCACTGCACGCGAGATCAAGGAGGTTCCACTGTTTCCGCCGCGAGCGGTGCACGCGGACAACAAACTCGATTCGAAGTACCGCTTCACCTCGGTGGCTGATGTCATCCACGAGGACTTCACGAGTTACTACCCGCTGTTGTTGGTCAACCTCGCGGCATTCACCAACCCGGACCTTGCCGAGCCGGGTCAGCCTGCTCCTGACAAGTACAGCCAGATCTTCGGTGACAAGGAACGCTACGGGAAGCTCCGCAAGGACCGCTCACTCACCGCAGCTCAGCGCGAGAATTACAGTGTGCTGCGCGAAGGCACCAAGCTGATTCTGAACGCGGCATCCGGAGCTGCTGACGCTCGCCACAACACTCCGATTCTGATGAACAACATGATCATCACTATGCGGATCATCGGTCAGCTGTTCAGCTGGCGGATCGGGCAGGCTCAGACGTTCGCCGGCGGTCGGATCGTCTCGACAAATACCGACGGCCTGTACTCCACGCTCGATTCTGAGACGAACCAGACGGTCCTCGACCAGCACACCGGAGCCATCGGTGTCGAGATCGAACCGGAGTCGCTGACTCTGGTGTCGAAGGATTCCAACAACCGCGTCGAGTTTCTCACCGCCCAGGAGTCATTCGAGATCCTCACCGACGCCAGTCGGGGGGCGCCTGAGTACGCACCGGAGGAGATCGAGGGCAAACCGTGGTACCGCGTCGTCGCCTCAGCCGGAGGCGGGACGTTGGCGTGCTGGGCCGGACCGAGTCCGCGCAAGGCCCTGGCGCATCCGGCCATGATCGACCGGTTGCTGCTCGAGTACTTCAAGCTCATCGCCGGCGGATATGTGCCCCCACATCGACCGATCCCCTACGCACTGACCAAACCGGTGTCGATCTCAGAACCGATGGACATCGACGCGATGCGAGAGGTGTTGGTCGAATTGCACCGTCACCTCGAGGTCCGTGATCTGCTCAGGCTCTATCAAAACCTGCTGGCCTCCTCTCCTGGGGCCAGCAGTTACCTCTACGCAGCTCCCTACCGTCTCGATCCTGAGACGAACAGGGTCGTCGAGGCCACTGAGACTGCGCATCTGACGTTCCCGGGCGATCGGCGCAATGTGACCGACGATGAAGCACTGCTACGAGAGGGTGCCCTGCTCAATCGGCACCCCAAGGCGACGCCGGTCCAACTGTTGGGGCACTTCACTCGTGTGTTTCTGGTTCGACCTGACGGTGTCGATACCGAACTCTTCGGTGAACCTCTGGTCATCGCCGCGGCGAAAGCTCGAGTCGTCAGCACCACGACGTGGACCTCGCGCGAGGACAAAGGCCTGCGGCCGGCTAATCCGAACGGAATCGATCCGATCGCTCAGCACCTGCTCACAGCTGCTGGAGAGGACGCCGGCCACCAGGCCCGTACGCGCGATCTGATTCTGGCGCGGCACAGCGGTGTGGACCCGTCGACACCGATGCTGGTGTTCAACCACACCCTCGCGGATCACCCGGACACCGCGGTCCTGGAAAAGCTACTCGATTCCATCGATACCGAGGCCTACCTCACGATGGCCGCGAGCTCGTACGAAGAGAACTGGCGCAATGGAGCTCGGTAACGAGGCTCGTGTGTTGTCACTGCCACCCCACCAAGGAGTCCGATGACCCACCGTATTCGCGTACCCGAGGTCGGCCCGATCGACCTCGTGCCAGGTCTCATCCGACTGCGCGAGCCCTCGCCATTCGACGGGCGAGCCTGGTCGCGGTTGCGTGTTGACGACGCCGATCGTCTGGCCGCTCGTCACGAAGGACTCGTCCCAGTCGATGGGCCTCAACGATGGGTCGAAGTCAACCAATCCGGAAACTGGATGGCAGTGCAACGCTTGGCGATACAACGCGTCGAGCTCGGCCTCGGATTTTCCTGGGTCATCGACCTCGACAACCGTTTCGCAGGGCAAATCGAACTGACCGGCTTGACCCAGGCGCCACATCGCGCTGCACGCGTCGGTGCCTGGGTTGGCCGGCAGTTCGCAAGCCGAGGGATCGCCTCCGCAGCCCTGGCGCTCGCCCTCGATCACGGCTTCGGGTCTGCTGGTGTCGACGTCGTAGAGGCCGTCGTCGACCGAGACAACGAACACTCTGAGCGAGGACTTCTGTCGATGGGGTTTCGCCAAGTCGAGGCAGGCCGCCGCCTGCGCTCGACATGGGAATCGGTGTACCCCCCTGATCCGGACGCCAACATCTTCGAGATCACCCACGACGATCTGCCCGCCGGCGTCTCCTCGTTCGTCGACCACGCCATGAAGAGGCGGAATCGACGAACCCGCGACACAACCGACAACCGGTTCCATCGGGAGCAGTCGTGACCCATGTACAGCTCCCGATGGAACGCATCGTTGAGAACCATCTCGTCGCATCGTGCCAACGCCACGATCTGCTGTGTCTGAAGGTCACCTCACCCGCCCGGCGTGCCATAACTGATCGGCTCGTCATCGGCCATGACGATCGCTCGGATCCGGTCGTGTTATTCCTGGAGCTCAAACGACCGGGGACTGTCCCCCGGGCCAGCCAGAAGGCGATGTTCGCACGTATGCGCGTTCACGGCGCCCACGTCGTAGTGGCCGACTCCGTCGCCGCCGTCGATCACTACTTCCTGCGTACCCCGATTCCCATCAGGCGGCGCGATCCGCAGGTCGCACGGCTACCGGGGATGGCGCCAACCGTGCTGGTCCTCGACCGCGGATCAGGCGACAGCTCGACATTTCCAACCACCTCCACGAAAGACGATCCGTCATGTATCTGACCTGCCCCAACTGTGGCGAAAAGTGGGATTCCTCAGGGAAGTACACCTCCCCGCAGAACAACAAGCTCAATGCGATCTGGTGGCGCGACGAACATCTGTCCGCCGCATGCCTCACACCGGACGCGCCTACGACGAAGGAACTCATCATGCCCACCTCCGCGACCAGTGCAACTTCCGCCGGCTTCGATCTCACCGGCCTCGCTCCGCTACACCCGATGCTTCCCCATGCGGTGATGTACACCCTCCCCGACTGCCCCAACTGCGACCGACTCAAGACCTGGTTCAAAGCTGCAAAGCTCCCTGTCGTCGCTGTGTCGCTGGAGCTCGACTCCGATGCGTATCGACTCTTCAGCGGTGAACTCCGCGTGCAACAAACCCCGATTGTTCTAGTGCACAACACCTTCGAGGAAGCTGCATACTTCAGCGGCTTCGATTCGAACAAGATTCGGCTGGCAGTCGCAGCAGTGAACGCTCGCCTCAAGGCGCTCAACGCATCGAACCTGCTCCCCTCGCTCGACAGCTACATCACCGAACTCACCGCCAGCGTTGAACCCGAGCAGAAGTATCCGTTCCTCCGAGCCGAGGTATTCGCAGCCCTCGCCGCACGCCATGTTCGGAACGACAGTGCGCAGCCTGCCCGGTGCACGACGCCGGAGGAACTATCTCGATCGACACCAGTCATCGCTGCCTGACCCAGGAACGTCGCGCTCGATGTCACCGGTTGCAGCCGCGTGCGGACACCCCTCAGGAGACCATCATGACCGTCGTATCAACCATTCCTGCCCCACCGGCGCTGCCGGTGTGGATGCAGGCCATCGAGAACACGCTCAAACCGTTTCAGAAGCAAGTCCGTGACTTCATCCGCACCCGACATGCCTCGGCCGTCTGGATGACGATGGGTAGTGGCAAAACGCTGGTCACCCTGTCAGCCCTGTCATATCTACGGGAACCGGGCCACATCTTGGTAGTCGCACCGCGCAACATCGCCGTGGACACCTGGCCGGAAGAACTCTTCGACTGGGACATCCCCCTGCAGGTGACTTCGTTCAACATCACACCTCCCGGCATGGTCGGGAAGAACGGCCGTCGCAGTAAGGGCCAACGCAATCTGAAACCTGCAGAGTTCAAAACTCTCGTGGACAACATCGGCACCGACAAGCCGGGCCTCTACACCGTGGGATCGGACCGGTTCACCGACCTCGTACAGCGCATCATCTACGCCGGCGAACCTCGAGTGCGGCCGGTCGGGTGCGCACGGGATGACGGCGTCATTGACCTGGACGCTGTGCGCGATGCATTCAGTGAGATCGAGGACCGCTACGCAGCACTGTGTCTCGACCGCGTCGAAGCGGCCCCCGAGGCAGAACGCGGTGCTGTGGACGATCAGTACTCGGAGATCAAGGCCGCGCTGGGGCAAGCTCGCCTGGTCAAGCTGAAGCCGGGAACCGCCTCCGGCGGCGCACCGACGGTGGTCTTCGCTCATCGAGATCCGAAGAAGGCGAAACGTCTTCGTGCCGAACAGGTTCGCCACGACCTGGCAGATGTGATCACCGCGGTGACCGGCCACCCCTTCCGGGTGGCGGTCATCGTCGCCAAGCCGGACTACCGCCAGTGGCCCTTCCCCACAGTCATTATCGATGAAGCCCAGGGATTCAAGAATCCTCAGTCCCTTCGCTGGAAGGCCATGATCGCGGTTCGTCCGCACATCCGGCGTCTCATCGAGCTGTCCGGCACCCCGACCCCCGAAGGAGCTCACGAGATTTGGCCACAGATCTTCCTGCTCGATCAGGGCGATACGTTCGGTACCAGCTACACCGATCACCTAGCGACATGGTTCACCCCCGAACAAGTCGTTCAGAACCAGGTCACGCGGTGGCAGATCAGTCGCTGGAACGAGACCCAGCTACATCAAGCGATCTCTCATCTGGCGATCTCAGCCGAGAACACCGAGCTGCACCTCATGGGTTTCGGTCCCCCGATCACGCATCGCGTCCCGTTGAGCGCTGACCTGATGAACGCCTATCAGGCATTTGCACGCGACGCGCTGCTGTCGGTCCTGCTGACCGGCTTAACCGAGCTGCGTGAGCGTGCCTACGACCAGTCGATGGCTGCTACAGCGGACATGTTCGCCGTGACCGCGGCCGAGGATGACGCTCGCCGACGCGCCCAGTGTTCCGGTCTCGACAAGTCCGAGACCGAGGGCGCTGTGTCGGAGGCACGTCAGCGGGCGATCGGGGCAACCGGTGACACCGCTGTGGCTCGAGCTGCCTACGACGCTGTGACCCTCGATGACGCCTCCGCGCACTACATCGAGGCGGTCAACGGGGGTGTCCTCCGCAACAAGCTGCTTCAGTTCGCTGCCGGCGCCGTCTACATAGATCTCGACAAGGGTGCCGACGGCTATGCCAAAGCGACATCACTGACCAGTCGGCCAACACTGCAGCTGCATTCGGCCAAGTTCGACAAGGTCATCGACATCTGCGATCAGCACTTCGCTACCGGCGGCGACGGATCTGTACTCATCGCCTACCGTTTCGATTTCGAGAAGACGATCCTGATCGATCGTCTGCGTCGCGCCGGTTACCTCGGCGCTCGCGCCTACAACGGGATGCCAGACACGAAGAAAGCTTGGAACCGCGGTGAGATCCCGGTCATGCTCGTGCATCCCGCAAGCGCAGGACACGGACTCAATCTGCAGTTCGGTGGACACACCTTGATCTGGACGACGCTGCCGGACTCGAACGAGCATTATGGTCAGACACCCGCGCGTCTTAATCGGCTTGGTCAGACGAAACCGGTTGTCGTGCATACGATTCTGACTGAGAACACGATCGATATGGCGATGCCCGGTGCGCTGTCCGACAAACAAGCGAGTCAGGAGCGCTTGATGCAAGCGACTCGTTCCGAGTTCAAATCCTCGATTGCCGGCGCTATCGCTGCGGTAAACCGTGCCCATCGGCAGTGAAATAGGTCCGCTATCCTTTCTAGGAATGGCGGACCTATTTACATAAAATCGCTTCTCTACTCGCTATTGTCGTCGCGATGATTGGGGTCCAGCAAACTGATTGGCCCCACACCTTTCGCCTCATGGTATTTGGTGATGATCTCTTTGCTCACCATGCCCCGGTCGCCAACTTCTATTCCATTGGCTTTCGCCCACAATCTCGCTTCATGATGCATCGCGGCATTCAGCGAACCGTGTGCGTTACGGCCAACCTTCTTTACTCGTCGGCCGCGCTTAACAACGTCGTACACCGAGATCGCTTTGAGTTCTTCTTCTAGGTTGTCGCGATCCAGATCCACCACGTAGATGGAATTGTCAAACACCACACCTACTCGGTACGAGTTCTCCACCTCTTTGCCGGTGACATCGCTGTATACCGTTGTAGATTCCTTGATCGCCATCAGCGCGCAACCTCACCTCGTGTCACATGGGCATCACGCCATGCCTGAGCTCACCTAATTTCTCAAATATTACACAGGGTGTGTCGATCTGGATGCTTTGTGCAGGTCAAGCAGGTCGTGTCGCCGGTGACCAGTTTCTTGAAATCGTCTGTTTGCCATATTGGATGGTGTCACGAGCCTGGCCCTCATCCTAACGTTCGACTGCCCCTGTTGGCTGGCGAGCAAGCACTCAGAACGCCAGACGGCCGCGGACGCCGGAGGCGACCGCAGGAAGGGTTGCGGTGTGTCTGTGTGAAAGAGGAGACGTGCTGGGATACCCAGCAGTCTTCCGAGGGGTTGACTCACTCTGGCTTGTGAACCGCTTCGGCCGTTCACAAGCCAGAGTGAGGCACCAATGTAGGTTCGCAAAGAATCTTCACGATGCACCTACGCGAAGGCCAGTAGCCACATAAGCCGCTCTGCGGAATCACGATTCTCCCTATTGCGTCGCAGCACCCACTGCGGCGACTCAATCGTTCACGAAAACGCTCGACCGATCACCCACACCGTCACACGAAAGGGCCATCATGACCGCACCCACTGTCCCCAACTCGACCAACATCCGACCGAACCAGGTCATCATCGTGCAGGGCGAGGTCGCGTTCGCGCGGACGGCGAGCCTGATCACCGGCGCCGAGCTCGAGCGCCGGGTCAGCAACTCGAAGAGCGCCTACCCGACCAACACCGATCACACGTTGATCAGCCTCTCGAACTGCAAGATCGTCCCGGCCAACCCGGCGCAGCTGACTTGGGAGGAGGCGTACGTCCAGAGCTTGTTCTTCGAGCACAAGAAGAACCCGGAGAAGGGTCTGGGTTACGAGGCCAAGAACCTCACCCGGAGCCTCCCCACTCTCCTCGCCCGTGACCCCGAGAACCCGGATGCCTACCGTCAGATCGTCGACGTCGAGGGTGAAATCGCCCGTGGCACCGAGGTCCGGATCGTGCTCAACACCTTCCAGTCGAAGGACAAGTTCGGCCGCGATCACCAGAAGCTGGGTGTGGGTCTCGAGGCGATCATCCTCTCGACCGAAGAGGTGCCCTATGCGCCGAGGACCGGCGCACGCAGCCTCGATCTCAGCTCGTACGGCATTACCGTCAGCGAACCGCTGGTGGCGACCAACGGTACCGCCGCACCGGTCATCGAGATCGTCGGAACCGATGCCTCGGGCCTGCCGGCTGCTCCGGTGGCAACTCCCGCCGCACCGCCGGCTGCTCCGGCTGCTCCGGCTGCTCCGGCTGCTCCGGCTGCTCCGGCTGCTCCGGCTGCTCCGGCTGCTCCCGTCGCACCTGTCGCACCTGCCGCCGCGTCGGCGCCCGCGGCTCCGACAGCGCCGAGTGCGCCCGTGACGCCGACCGCTCCCGCTCAGCCGATCGTCCCGGTGGCCGAGGCCTACCAGGTGGCCGCTCCGGCCGCTCCCGTGTCGGGCAACCCCGCCGATCCCTTCGCCGGAGCGCCCGCTCCGAGCTGGGGTGGCGCAGGAATCCAGCAGCCTGCATGAGTCGCGCTCCAGTGAGCGCGTCGTAACCGCTAGCGACGTCAGGGCCGTGGGGCTCCTCGAAAGAGGCACCCCACGGCCCTGCGTTTTCAATCGCCGTCTCCCCGCACAGAAGGGCACGCACCACTCATGAGTGACCCCCGGACTGATCCGATCTTGCGGTTCCCGGAGTTCTACGGGAACCGCCACGTTCGTTCGATCCTTGCTCCACAACGACTGTGGACGGTCTCCGACTTCGACAAACGCCCCGTGGACATCGTGTCTGCTCTGGATGGCGGACCGGTATGCCCACGCTGCAATCAACCTGACTGCAACGAGGTCCACGGGGCTCGACTCTCGGATGCCGATACGCAGCTGATGACCCTCGGTGAACTGACCGCGGCGCTTCCGAATGCGCGCAATGTCGCTACCCATATCGACTGGCGCTCATCGGGTCTGATGGTTCTGGACATTGAGCCGGGTTGCCCCCCAGACGTGACCGATCAGCTCTTGCGCATGGTCACCGGGAATACCGCTTCTCCACAGCCCTCAGCTCTGTACGCAGAGATGTCGGGATCCGGCCGCGGGTACCACCTTGTGCTGCCAGCGCCAACCAATATCGCCCTGTTTCCGCGAGCAGTGCACGCGACCAAGCTGCAACACCCCCAACGGTGGTACGAAGTCTTGCTCTATCACTGGATCACGTTTTCGCGAAACCCAATCCCCACACAGCGTCTGGTCTCCGCGGCATCAAACACACGAGGCGAGGAGTTGACGTGGGAAGGTGTGTTCGGGCAGCTGGTCCAGATAGCGCCCGGCGGCACGGCCGCCGGCGATCGAACCTCTGGTGAGTTCGATCAGGTGCTCAGTCTTGTCGAGGGCGACCTCGATCCGACGACCATGTCCATCGACATAGGCCGTGAGGTCATCGACGTACTCGGCAGAGAACCCGCCAAGGATCTTCATGACGATTTCGCTGGTGACACCTCACGGTGGGAGATGTCTCGACTGATCCGGATCGCAGCCATCAGCCAGAACAAGCTCCATATCCGGCAGTCCATCAGCCGAATCACCGGCATCGGCACACAGGATCCTGAACAGGACAAGCGACAGCTACTGAGTCTCGTTCACCATGTGGCCCGCGAGACTCTTCCTCCCCGGATGAAGCATGACGAACGTCGCGCCGGAACCACTTACCTGCTCAAACGCTGTGCTGAAGCCCTAGAGCACCTGGACATCTGAAATTCCACAGGCGGTGGTGGGTGAGTGATGGTGCTCGCTCGCCTCGCCGGTCTGACGCGACGATCGCGCCGAAGGCGCAACCGGAGATGTCCGGAGCTGGTGTCTGCCCCACGGCCGCGGCACTGCTCAGTTGCGCTCAGACCTCCTCTCAACGCCACACCTCAACACGACACGAAAGAGATCACAGACATGACCTTTCTCTTGAACGACGACTTCATCCTGCGCCATCTCCGACCCGACCTCCGCAATGCGCGCGTGGCGCCCTGCCTGCTCGGCCCGCCGGCCATCGGCAAGACGATGGCGGTCAACGCCCTCGCCCAGAACGGTGACTTCGCAGTCTTCTCGATCGACGTCAACACCCTGTCCGATGCCGCGGACCTCACGGGTGTGCGAACCGTACCCGACCCGGCGAACCCGAACAGGTTCGTCCAGATCTTCTTCCCGCACTACACGATCCAGGAAGCCAACGACTACGCCGAGGAGCATCCCGACACGCTGGTCGTCATCCTTCTCGACGAGATCAATCGCACCAGCTCCGATGTCACGTCCGCGGCACTGACCTTGTTGACCTCGCGTCGTTGCGGAAATCTCAAGCTCGCCGACAACATCCGCTTCATCGTCACCGGCAACGACAAGGGCAACATCTCGATGCTGGATTCGGCGTCGCTGACTCGCTTCGCTCTCTACCCCGTCCGTCCCGATGCCAAGGTTCTCCTGAACCTGCTCGGCGAGGATCTGCAGCCAGCAATCCGCGATGTCCTCACCGAGCATCCCGACTGGGTGCTCCAGAGCCCGACACCGGTGGGCATGGTGACGGTCGCCGATGAAGACCCTGATGACCCGAGCAGTTCAACCGCTGTGTCCGACCGTGAGATGGCCGAGTTCGCCAGTCAGATGGATGACTCGCAGGACATGAGTCAGTACACCGCTCCGCGTACCATCGAAGGTCTCAACCTGTGGATGAACGAGCTCGGTCCGACGGTGATGGCCGAGCTGGCTGTCGAAGAAGCCGTCAGTCCCGATGGTCAGACGACCACCGAGTTGATGCTCGGCATGCTCGCCCACACAGGCAACACCGCATTCACCGCCGAGGTGCACGCGAAAGTTCTCGCATCGCTGCTGGCGCCGGCGGCCACGTCCGGACCGGGCGCCATGAGCGTTTCGCGTCCGGCTGCCTGGGACAAGCTGCGAGCGGCGACCACCCAGAATCAGATCGAGCAGATCATCAGTTCTCTCGACACCGACAAGCAAGCCGACGTCCTGATCTTCGCCTTGACCACCAAGGGCGAAAACACGCTCACCACGCAGGTGGTTGACCGGATTCTCGAAATCGGTGCACTGTCCACCCTCAACAAGGACCAGCGCAGCGTTCTGCTCAACCGCGGGACCTCCGGAGTGCTCAATCCGGCTTCCGTCAGCTACTTCCTCGGCAAGTCGACCGAACCCCTCGTCGTCTCGCTGACTCCGATTCACGAGTTCCTCGCAGCCTGAACGCCGCCGTACGCCCCGGATCGCGCAGTGCGATCCGGGGCGTCGGTGTCCCGGGCATGGCGACACACAACCGAGACGTACTCTCGCACACCAAGAAAGGGCCATCTCCATGGCAATCACGATCTCGGGTCAAGCCCCGCATCGCATCAGCCCCCACGACTTCCCGCCGCCGTTGACCACCGATCCGGCCGACCCCGGTGCCGAATACCGATTCGGTTCGGTCCTCGCGACGTTCGCTGCGGACCACCTGCTGCAGCCGTTGACTCCCGCCGTGCCGGCCCGCGCCGTCGACTCCGTCTCGGGCAATGCCGTCACACCTGCCGATCTCGGGCAGCTGCTCGCGACCCCCATCCTCGTTGACAGCTTCAGCGGCGGGACACCGGGTGATACTCCGGAGAACAACGCTGCGGCCCTGGATCTTCTCGCGCAGACGACTTCGGCGATCTCTCGCAGCTCGCACCCCTACATCCGTCAGGTCTTTCTCAACCAAGGACTTGGCGAACTACGTCTGCCGGCCCCTGCGCCGGGCCGAGTGATCTATTCAGCGGAGAACGCGGTATCGCCTTCGGCGAAGGAACTACTCAGTGTGATCGGCGACGGCTCGTCACCGACCGCCTACGACGACGGTGATGCTGGATGGACACAGTTCTTCGTATCGCTGGCCGCTGCATTCCGACCTGCGACCCTGGGTGTCGCGATGCTCGGGCCTGACACTTTCACTCGTTTCGGCGAGCACCTGATGGAGGTGGCGTCAGCCCTGCACGCCAGTGGCAAGGTCAGCGCCGACGTGCTCGACAAATGCCGTCAGTGTGCGGCCATCACTCTCACCGATCTCACTGAAGCCCTGCGTCTACGGCCACGGGCGAACGTCCCGACCGAGGACTATTCCTTCGCTCGCCTCGTTGTCCACTCGCTGTTCTCGTTCGTCAGAACCGAACAGGTCAGCGCTGCCGCTTCGTCCGCTCCGGCTCACGCCGCACTGCTGCCGTTCGATCTCACCGAAGTCATCTGTCCCGAGACGATCGTCTTCGTCAATCTCGACGCACACGCCCGGCGTACGCCTTCGGAGATCAAAAAGGAATGGACCTGGGTCACCGGTCAGCTCACCAGTGGGCTGAAGGTGATGTCGATGAAAACGATCACCCGGCTGGGGGCCGCGGCGTCCCGGTTGCGCAACGCCGAGCGGACGGCTGTCAATTCACGGAACCAGCTCGACAGGGACAGCAAGCGCGACGCGCAGGCGGCTGACTTCTCGGCGGCCGCGCCGCCGCCGGCGCAGATCCTGAACGATCTGCGAACCAAGCTCGATCGGATGGCCACGGTCAACAAGTCTCAGAACATCCAGCTCCACAAAAAGAAGACCCTCGCTCGCCCCAATCGGCGTCGCCCGGACAACCCGGACGTGCCCGGGATCACCACTCGTCAAAACTTCAAGCCCGATGTGCACTACTTCCCTGACACCTCAGGCTCGATGAGCTTGCAGGACTACATGGACGGTGCCCTGTTCCTGATGATGATGGCGAAGAAGTTCCAAATGAACTTCTACTTCAGTTCGCACAGCCACCTACTCGCTCCGGAAATCCTCTTGCCCGTGAAGGGCAAGTCTGTACCTCAGATGAGGAAGCTCATCGAGTCGGTTCCGAAGGTCGGGGGCGGCAACGACTTCAGCTTGGTCTACGACTTCATCCAGGCCAGCACTGATCGTCGGCGTCGACTGAACGTGGTGGCTACCGATTTCGGCTGGGTGGCCAACTCCTCGCACATGTTCACCCACCCGGAGAACATCGTCTACCTCCCTGCGTTCGATCGTTCGAGCTCGTACAGCTGGGAATCGGTCAAGAGCAACTGCTCTCATTTCATCAACTCGATGCGTCCGCTCGACCCCGACATCGACACGAAGATCCTCGGCATGGGTTACGCGGGGGCTTCGCCCAACGCCACGTAACTCCCACCGTGAAGGGGGACTGGTGATCGTCCGTCCGATCACCAGTCCCCCTGTGCGTCGGCGCTCACCACGTGAGCAGTGGTCGTCATCGTGCCCCACTTTCACCTCTGAGAGGACACACCTTCCCATGACACACCAGCACACCGCTCTGCGTACCGGACCGCAGATCGTGGCCAAAGGCATCCATAACTTCTCCGAAGATGACGATGACTCCGCCGGCTCCGGTTCCGGCGCGACGCCAGGCTCAGCCGCATCGAGCGCACTTGGTGCGATCATGGGCGGTCTGCTCCCGGGCGCCGCGGCTCCCGACGACCCGGACGAAGTCGCCAAGTCGATGCTCATCGACTACAACGACAAGTTCGCCGGCGCTCTACCCGCCGAGTTTCGCGACGAGGTGATCGACCGGACTGCGGCGGCCTTGATCAGCAAGAACAAGCCCAGTGCCATTCTGCTCGGTCCGGCCGGCGTCGGTAAGACCCGCGTCGTCGAGGAGCTCGCCCGCCGGATCGCCACGAAGGATCCGACCGTACCGCCTCGCCTGCGCAACAAGACCATCTACGAACTGAGTCTGTCGTCGCTGGTAGCGGGCACGATGTACCGCGGCATGATGGAGCAGAAGATCGAAGCGCTCATCGCTTTCGCCAAGGAGCCCAAAAACGGCGCCATTCTGTTCATCGACGAGATCCACCAGCTCGTCCCTGCTGGGAACCAGAGCTCGAGTTCCCATGAAGAACTTGCCCAGTCGCTCAAACCGGCTCTCGCACGAGGTGATCTCCGAGTCATCGGGGCCACCACCGATCAGGAGGGTCGTCGACTCGCCGGCGACCCGGCGTTCGCCCGACGTTTCACACGTGTCGGAGTCTCCGAACTGAATCAGGATCAGACCAGGCAGGTGCTGGGGACTGTGCTCCCGAGCCTGATCACTCACTACAAAAACGCCGTCTCCGCCGACGAGACCGTCCTCGACCATGTCATCGCCCTCGCCGACGAGCATCTGACCACACTGCACCGCCCGGACAGTGCCCTGACATTGCTCGATCGATCGTTGGCGCGACTGACCATCAAGCGACACAAGCCCGACCTGGCTGCGTTGATGGCACCGGGGGATTCCCTGCCGCTGACACGAGGTGTCGTCAAAGAGGTTGCGGAGAGCATGCACGGCTCAGACGCCGTGCCTCGCGCGTTCGACGAGGCGGCGCTGGCCCAGGCACTGTCTCGGATTCAGGGGCAGGACCAGGTATGTGCTCGCGCAATCACTCTGCTGCGCAGGGACGCCCGAGGCATCTTTCCTCGCCGTCAACCCCTGGGGTGGATGTTCGCTGGCACCTCGGGGGTCGGCAAGACCGAGGTGGCCCGACAGATCGCGCACTCGATGATGGGTACCGAACCGATCATCTTGAACATGGCTGAGTTCTCCGAGCCCCCATCGATCACACGGTTGCTCGGTTCGGCCCCCGGTTATGTCGGCTCCGAGTCGAACAAGGAGATGCCGTTCGACCCGCTGGATGCCAATCCTCGGCAGGTCATCGTTCTCGACGAGTTCGAGAAGGCCCATCGCGATGTACAGCGAATCTTCCTGTCCGCCTTGCAGGAAGGTTCGGTACGAATGGCCTCCGGCAAGACCGTGGACTTCTCGAAGTCTCTGATCATCGCCACCACCAACGCAGGCCGCGAATCGATCTCGAAGGGCGGTATGTCGTTGGGATTCACCGGCGGTCCCGCGCCTACCGGCGCGCACTCGCTCTCCCGCGAGCAACTCACGAAGGCTCTCACCGCGTCACATACCGGCGCCGGATTCGAGCCAGAGTTACTGGGTCGATTCTCATGGATCGTTGCGTTCGACGTGATCTCGCGGGAGACCTATGCCAACGTGCTCGCCGCAACGTTCCTGCGGCTTCGTGCTGACATCGAGCGGAGCAATCCGTTCCTGGCAGCATCTCTCCCCGAGGAACTCGACGACGATCAGATCGCCGAGTTCGTCGAGAGCACGTATGTTCCCGCCCAAGGTGCTCGGCCGGCCGAAGCAACGGTCCGGAACTGGATCGAGGATGTTCTCGATCCAAGCATCTGATTCATCCGCACAGCAGGGGTCCCGCCGGCAGCGGGGCCCCTGTTGCGTATCTGGTCGCAGCTGCTGACCGATCCAATCCGACATCCCCACCTGCTGATGGGAGGGCCAACTATGTCCGCAACATCCACAGAACCGTCCCTCGCCCGGTCTCCGGACGAGATCATGCACGACCTCGATCAGGCTCTATGCGGCCGCGCCGACATTGACGCCAAGGCCGTGATCTTCGAGCTCATAGACGACATCCGGTCGGCCTACCGCCTAGCCATCGCCTCCCACATCGGCCGCCCCTGCACTGCCGTCTCGACGATCGACCTCGAGATCGATGACTACATCGCCAACCACTACGGCGACGACTGACTCCCGGGCTCGCCTGCGCCTACTCACTCGACATCTCTTCTGCCAGATCAGCATTCGCTCTGGCCCACACCCCAACTCATTGCCCTGCCGCCGTGCGAGGGCCCACCGAAAGGACGCGTTATGGCATCCCCGCAACTTGCCCTGAGCCACTATGTGCACGACCTGACCGAGGCCGCGGCGACCCGCCTGATCTCCACCGAGAACCTCCATCGTGAGAATGGCGAATCGGCGACCGAGGCCTTCCTGTGGGCGATCAACGGCGGTGGCCTGTTCTCGCTCGAGCAGGCTCTGATCCTGCTCGTCGATCAGGCGCTGACCGTTCACGAAGAGCAGCGCTCACAGTCCGAGGCCGTCGACTCGATCCGCCGTGTCGCGGACGAACCCTCCCTGTCGGGACTGCTCACCAACGACCTCTCAGCGACATACCCCGAGGACGTCCTCTTCGCCGACTGGCTCCCCACGGGTTCGGACGAGGAAGACCGCATTCTGTCCTTGCTGTCACTGGAGCCGAGCTGATCCCCGACCGGTCATCCTCTCCCTCGCTCTTTCTCGCCGGTGGGCTTGCTTATCTCTCACCACGACGAGTTCCGGGGTCCACGAGACCGCGCCCGCCGGCGAGTGGCAACCAGGGTCACCTCCCGCTGGACCCCGGCCTCTCTTCAAGCACTACAACCCGTAGCTGAAACCCCGCCGGCCGCTTCGAGATCGGATACGACGCACTGCGCGCCCACGGGGCGCGCCGGAGGGGATTAGAGACAGCTCACCAGCCGGGCAACGTGCCGGCTGGATCGCCACGCACCGTTGCGAGCTGCGCTCCCCGCACAGACACCACCACTGACTCTTCCGCAAAGGAGACCGGCTATGCCGATCCAGCCGCTCGTGATTGAAGACGACCTGCTCGACCAGGTTGCGCTCGGACCCAAGTACACCCCGAAGGATTTCCACAAGGACGTCACCGGTACCGGTGGTGGCCGTGGTCGTATCGACGTCGCTGTACATCCGGCGAACCCGGATCTGAGCTACGATCCGATTCCCAAAGTCGATGCTCCCACCAAAGAGCAGATCGACGGCGAGACCTCGGTCCGCACGCTTGTCACCCAGCCTCTGCTGGAAATGCACCTCGAGGAAGCCCTGCGCCGCGTCTACACCGTCGACGTCGAACGCTCCCGGGTCGGTCAGAGCGCCGCTGAACTCGAGGCGACCCCCTACCTCTACCGGTTTCCGGTGCCTCCGACGATTCACTTCGAAGAGGTCAAGAAGCTGAAGAAGGTCTCAGTTCGCCAGGTACAGAACATGTTCGATGTGAGCGCGGCGCTCGGCAACGGTGTCGCCGGCTACCGGTTGTGGCTCAACCTGGAGCCTCAGCTTGTGGTGCTGCGTGACCGCGGTGTGATGGACGCCAGCACCGGCAAGAACGTCTGGACCAAGACCACACACATCCGCTATCGGATCGAACTGTTCGCGATCGCCGAGGCCCAGCACACCGACGAGCTCTACGACGTCGACGGCGTCACCGCGCTGCTCGATGGCGATGGGAATCCCATCACCGCGCCGTCGATCTCCCAGGTTGCTGCAGTCACCGACGTCAACCTCTACGATCCGCTGCAGTTCGAAGGGGTCGACTCGTTCGTTCAGATCGCCTACTCGTTCAACGTTCCCGAGACGTTGGCCGAGATGATCGATTCCACCGTGGCCTACCTGGTCGGCCGTTCGGTCGCAGTGCCGGCGTTCGACAAGAAGGCGTTCATGTCATGGTCGCTGGATCATTACTCGGTCTATGAGCGTTTGTGCAGCGCAGCGGAGGTTTTTCAGACCGAACTGATCGTTGAGCCGATCCTGACCTACGTCACTCGGCTCTACGCCGCGCTGCACTGGTTCGCCGGCGTCCACGGAACCACTGTCGAGATCACCGACATGGATCCGGCCGGGCGTCAGCTAGGTTTCCTGGACAATTTCGCAACGCCTCTCGAGGCATACACCGCGATCTACACAGGGCTGTTGGCACTGGACAATTCCGGGCCGGTCTCGGCGGCGCTGATCTCGCGCAACATGCAGCTCAAGCAGAACGCCGAGCTTCAGCGGCTCAACGCCGTCAAGCACCTACTGCCGGTGCCCGGGCCCGTCGATCCTGCTCGATACACCATTCCTGATTACGCCTCGATCCAGCAGCGTGCTGCGGTCGAGACGACCGATCCGCTGGTAATGGTCGTGGCCGGCGCGGGTGCAGGCAAGACCTGGACGATCACCGAGCGCATCAGGATGCTTACCCTGGGCTGCTCGGTTGTGCCGAGCTCCATCCTGGCGTTGTCGTTCACCAACGCTGCAGCGGACGAGATCCGAGATCGCAATCCGGGGATCGAGTCGAAGACGATCGCCCGAATGATCCACGAGATCTACACGCACAACTTCGCGGATCAGGAACTGTCGACCATGGAGACGATCCAGAACTCGCTGGGTATCTACTTCGGACCCAAGGTCGAGACCGACCCGGTCCTCAGTGAGTTTCATCGGCTGGTCGGCAAGTCGATCGTCAAGGAGACGAATGCGGACATCATCGCGATGTCGGCCTTCATCGAGCGGTATACCAGCGAGGTCGTGACCATTCTGAACACGATTGGTCAGACAACCCTGGAGCTGGAGATCATTCTCTCGTATCTGCTCATCGATAAGTTGGTGGAGCCCTACCCCAGCCCGGCCTATCTGATCATCGACGAAGTCCAGGACAACAGCGCTTTTCAGTTTGTGTACGCGATGCGGTACGCGGCCAAGCATCAGTGCGCGCTGTACATGGTGGGCGATGCCAGCCAGACCCTGTACGAGTTTCGTGCGGCCAACCCGAAGGCGCTTTCCGCGCTCGAGGCGTCCGGTGTGTTCACCGTCTGCAAGCTGTCGACGAATTACCGTTCGGCTCAGGAGATCCTCGACTTCGCGAACATTCACCTGAGTGACATCGAAGCCAATCGGTTCACGAAGATCCAGTTGCAGGCGAACTCGGTGAACGCCTCCACTGCCGACAGTTTCACGAAGTCGGTGCGGTTGATCAGCAAATCCTGTGGCACACAGCGGGCCTTCGACCAGAACCTCAAGCAGTACTTCCGTGGGGACGAGCTCAAGAAGTACTTCACCGATAATCTCGCAGCCCGTGAGACCACGGTGGTGCTATGCCAGACTCGTCGTCACGCCAAGATGGCTCAGGAGGTGCTGGTCGAACTGTTCCCGGACGAGGCCGTACACAACCTCGTCAGCGATCGGGCGTACAGCATGAAGACCTTTTCGACCTTCATCGCTCGGTACTGGGACCAGGTGACCTGCGTGGAGCCCGCGGTGGCCCCGTTCACCTTCCATCAGCAGATTCGTCTTCAGATCGGCTCTCTGGAACCTCGGAATACCGAGGTCGCCGAACGGATCCTGGACGATGCGCTGGTGGACTGGTGGAGGGAGACCAACAGTGTCTGCCAAGCCTGGTTGCAGATGGTCGCCTCAGGCATGATGACCGACGCCGACTTCTTCCTTCACCTGCGAAAGTCGATTCTGGACTACGAGATTCGCAACAACGCGATCCGCAACTCCCTCACTGGACAGAAGAACGCGGTTCGCAAGGAAGAGATGGCAGCTCGCGACCCGAAGCTGATGGTCTCCACGGTCCACGGTGTCAAAGGTATGGAGTTCGACCACGTCGTGGTCGTGCTTCAGCCTGAGACGTCGAGCACTCGCAAGGATGAGTCCTACAAGCGACTGCTCTATGTCGCTCTGACCAGGGCCAAGATAGACGAAGTCATCCTGGCGGGCGTGTCCACAGCTAAACCGCGCATCGAGACCGACTACGAAGCCGTTGTGGAAGCGCTACGTCGCAGGGAAATCGAGGATGCCGCCGCGAGCGACGATCAGAGCATCGACATCGTGGAGGTTCCCGAGGGGGCGGTGGCCGATACGGTCGACCCCACTCCCGATGCCGGCGATGTCGTCGACCAAATCAACGCTATCGGCGCAGAGGTCGGTCTCGACACTCGAACTCCGGTCTCGGTGTCGGCGGCACACGGTGATGACGGCGGGGCTCCGTACTGACCCTCTGGCCATTCTCGTGTGCAGCAGCCCCGGATCTCCAGTAGGTCCGGGGCTGCTGCTTCGACTGCTCAAGCTCGGCTCCTGCAGTGTTGTCGAACTCGATAATCGAGACGACCGCCGTCACCAGCACGACTCGCACCATCTCTGACCAGCATTTTGCAACGAAGTACCATCTAGGATTGCGTCGGTTCCGTAGTCGGACCAGCACACATCGCTCATAGGGGGTCGTATGACAGACGTCGTGTCCGAACTGGCAGTGAAGCAGATCGAGCACCATGCCGAGGAGTTCGTTGTCCGCCTCGATGTGCCAGTGGGGCCGTCTGATCCGCAAACCTCAGTCACCGTCCTGGGCGCGAAGAATCAGGGTCACTGTGCGGTACAGGCTGCCCTTGCGCTCGCTGAGAATCAGCCGACGTTTCCTGAAGCGAATCTGCAGGTCAGGGTTTGGAAGATGGTCGGTCGAACTCGCGAACTGGTGTTCGACCGGTCAATGCAGCCAGGATCGTTCTCTGCTGTGATGACCGAGTTCGCACGACAGGACGAGCTGCGTGCAATCCCTCCGCTGAGTCCCGAAGCTGCCAGCAGACGCGAAGCGTTCGGCGGCCCGTTCGACACAGATCATGCTTTCATCGTCGCAACGGCGCGCGCCGCGTCGTCTGGCAACTAGCGGCTGTTCCAATGGATATGCCGACACCTGAATGGTTGCTGGTCACGACGTTTCGTGGCGAGATTGACCGCGTGATGACGACTAGTCGCGCGCCGGACGAGATCATCGTGACAGGGAATGGCGAGTCAGTCTACGGGCAACAGCTGCACAGAGCTCTAGGGAAACCGCGCAAACCGCTGGTCGATCTCGCGCGTCGAACGGTACGCCGCGCCATTGCGGAGCAGCGCCCCGTCGTCAGTGAAGCTATCCCCGTACGAGGTCAGCGCTACCTCAGCATCGGCTCTCCGGTGCTGTCGGGTCGTGGCGAGGTATTCGCGGTCTGGCTGTGGACTGGGCACGAGGGCGAAGTCCCGACGTCCCCTCCAATGAGCGCCGGTTGGAGCTGGAACATCGCCTCGAGCCCGCCCGTAGCGATGTACGGCCCAGGGGTAGGCGACCTCTACGGCCTAGACCTGGTCGACGGCGTCGAGTACGAGTTCGAGACGATCACCGGGCTGATGGCGATGGATGACATCGACATTGACCGCGTCGCGCACATGATCCTCAGTCCGCGCGATGGCGAGCAGATCGAATTGCGGCCGACAGTACTGCGGGAAGACGAGCGTTACGCGTTTCGCGCAATGACCCAGGTGGTGGTGAACGAGGACCGCAAGGAGTGGCGTGGGGTGACATGGGATGTGACGGCCTCGGCGCCGCCCGTGGATTCACCGGCCGCGGCGGCAGCCCGGGCAGTGGCCGCCGACGGCGTGTGGGTTGTCACGGCGTACTGGTGGCCGATCGCGGTCGTCGGGATCATGGGGAAGAGGCCACCCGAGATCCTCATTGATCCTGACACCCACAAGGCAGTCCCTCATGAGTCCAGCAAGGGAGTGGCAGCGGGGATGGTGCGCGACATCTTGTCCGGCGCAGAAACGACGTCTGGACGTCTCAGCCTGCTGACCACCAGCGGGACATTCCGCTGCTATGACGTCAATGCCTCGCGGCTATCCGGTGCGACAAAACTAGCCGCCACTGTCTCGATTCGTCCGACAAGTCCGAGTTGACGCTCACGGCCGACCGCCGGTAGGGTCGCACACGCTCTACCAACGAATGTTGGTAGATTCCGCCCGGTTGACGACCCCGCTTGGTGGGAGCGAAGGAAGTAGAGAGCCTTTTGGGCTCGTACCTGCTTCATCGTTTCCTGCTGCCGAAAAGAGTGTCGTGCCGGTTTCTGATCCTGTATCTCTCCCCCGTAGCGCAGCCGCATATCGCGGCATCAACCTGCGCTTATACGACTATTTCGTCTTGCGGTTCACGTCTCCGTACGCGTGGGGCTGTACCGCTGACGAACTGCGCGCGATGTATCGGAAGAACATCAGTGCGAACCACGTCGAAGTCGGAGTCGGCTCGGGGTATTTTCTCGCCGCTGAGCAGCGGACTACCACGTGGACTGATCTGAACTTGATCGATCCGAATCCTTCCGCGCTCGAATACGTCGCCAAAAGGTTGAGCTCCTCGAGTCCAACCTCTCATGTGGCCGACATCCTCGTACGCACGTCGCTTCCAAACCGTCGGTTCCGTTCGGTCGCGGCAAACTACGTTCTGCACTGTTTGCCAGACGATCGCGACAGCAAGCGAGAAGCAATCGCGAACCTGGCTCATCTGACCGATGACCGCGGGACGCTCTTCGGTGCAACGGTTCTGGGCGAGGCCCAACACAACTATCTCGGCCGTGCGCTCATGCGGGGCTGTAATGCACTTGGAGTGTTTGGCAACAGGCGCGACACCGAACAAGGTCTGCGACAAGACCTTCGGGAACACTTCAAGAACGTGGAGGTCGAGCGTAGAAACCGGGTCGCCATGTTCAGGGCGTCGGAGCCGGTGAGATGACCCGCAGTGAAGTGCCTGCATTCATAGAAGCCTCGTTCGAGGAACGCCCAGGCTTCCTCTATCCAGAAAGGAACACCATGCCCGACACCAACAACCAGAACGACGGTTCCTTCAATCTCATTCCCCTGGAGCAAGCGCCCGGCCTGGTCCTTCGAATGATTGCACGTTTCGCCGAAGGTCTCCCCGAACCGATGGTCATCGGTGCGTCCGGTCAACCCGTAGCAGCCTTGATCCCGATCGCCGATCTCCTTCGGCTGCGTGAGTACGACAGCCGGGCCCTGGACGCGGAGGACTCGTTCTACTCCGAGCTTCACCACCGGCTTCACAACGCCGATACGACAGAGATCGAGGAGACCGATCTCGACGCTTTCGCAAGGTCTCTTGGCCCACTCGGTGAGCAGTGGGCAAGCCGGCGCTCCAGCGCCGATAAGGACTGAGCATGGCGGGTGCGCCGTACGACCTGTCTCTGCATCCGGAGTTTGAACGAGACCTACAGAGTCTCGCGGCAGACGCAGGTCGCAACCCGACAGGCGAGTCGCGTCGCCTACTCATGGTCACGTTGAACGCTCTGGAGGCCATCCGTGATGGCACGATCCCCGAGCGCCGACTCGATCAGATGAGCACCTACCCGGATTTGTCCGACTGCAACAAGGTCTACATACAGACCGATCCCAACGACAGGCCCAAGTACCGGCTGGTATGGCGTGAGTTGCCAGCGGGCGAACCCTGCGGTCGGCCTGTCCGACAGGTCATCCAGCTAGGCACTCGGGAGCTCGGCTCGGTCTACCACCTAGCTGGACAGCGCCTTGGCCGTCCTGCCGGCGTCAGTCTTGAGGAGCTCCTCGAGTCGGAGCGCACCGAAATTGCTGCGAAAGTCGCCTCGTTATCAGACAGACAACCTTCCGGCCCCTCGAAGAAGGACTCCCCCGAGTTCGGTGGGTGACCAAGAGCCGCGGCAATTGCCGCGGCTCTTGTCTTTTCGCCGTCACGTAACAGTACCGACGTTGAACTGCGCCGTTCCCCGGCTCCGACATGCCAGAACTTCCGTATAATCTCGTTACAAAAGTCGTCGCCATTCGGCGACGCGGGATGTCGGGAGGACACCAACGTCATGAAGAACAAACTCCAGCGCCGTATCGCTGTGGGAGCAGCCGCCGTCGTCACGACGTTCGCGGCCGCCGTCGGAGTGAGCGCCACCGCTCCCGTCGCTTCTGCTGCAGTCAACCCGGGCAAATACACCTTCACGACGACGTCGTTCGGCATTCCGTCGTCCGCGCCGGCCACCGTTCGGGGCAAGGTGCTGACCGTCTACGGACCGACCGGCCCGATCCACTACAGAATCCACAACACGCCGCGCAGCGGCTACATCGACTCGGGTCAGGGGCAGCGGTACTTCCTGAATGGCCGCACCTTCTTCGGCCCTGTCGTCATCGGCCACAGCACCCTCACTCCACGCCGCTGACCCTCTCACCCGAAACGCCGCCCCGTACACCTACGGGGCGGCGTTTCTAGTCTGTTCAACAGTTGACGAACTCGACTAATGCTCGGAGGGTGAGATCGCCCACGAGCAATCTGGAACGCTCTGTCGCGTCCTTCCTCGGGCGCCTTCGGTGAATCATTGGCCGCGCCGCTATCGGGCCGGTTCTCGGCCACCTCACACCCACTGCTCCGAGACTTCTCGCGCTCGCGTAGCGAGCGCACGGTGACCAGCGCATCGGTTAGATCATCTCGCTCTACCGCTGACCACGCCCTAGTAGTCAGCAGATCTGACATCCGAACCCACCTGAAGGAGAAGAACGCCATGGCCGACCGAACGTGCTTTCAGCTACGTGTTGCCCACTGCCCTGCCAGCGAGGTCTCCGAGATCCTTGACATCATCGACGCATACGACCTGGGCTGCGAAGACGCCGCCGATGGTGTGCTGGTGATTGGTACTACCTATCTCGGCCCGGAAGTCCGTTGCGGTTCGGCAGAGGACATCGCCACGAGCCTGCAAGAACGCGCGCCGGGGGCCTCCTGGGAATGCTGGGAGGACCCCAAGTACGAATGGATGGGACGACTGTTTCGGTTCACTCCTGAACTGGGACTTTTCGACAAAGACTGCGACGCCGACGGTGTCGCACGCTTCACTCCGCACGACGTGCGCTCGCTGTTGAACCTGCCGAACACCCTTGACGAGCCCGCTCAAGCTCGAGCCCTGGGCGAATTGCACACGACAGCTCTCGAAGAGATGGCTCGCGACGCACAAATCAGTCGCGTGACCAGCTCACCCCCCGAGTGACGGGCTGACCAGAACCCCCTCCGGGGTGGCTTCCCACATGCTGCCATCGCCAGCCGCCCGGGGATCGAAAGGCCCCATACTATCCGGTGAAGTTCATGTGCTCTGCGCGTGCTCACGTACGTCACGTGCTATCACCGACGGCAATTATTCTTGAGGTGCGTCCGGGTAAGAGGCGGAAACCTGCAAACCAAACAGAAGTACCCTCTCTAACTCGGGGATTGCGGATCTAACAGTCACCATGAATTCAGCTGCTCGCCGGTATCTATCCTCATCTGCCTCGATCATCTGACCTCTTTGAAAGGCGGAATATGCGTTTGTGAGCACATATTGAGACTGCTCCGAAATCGCCATACGATGCGTCTGCTCGTGCGACAGGTAGCTCACTGCGGCCAAGGACAAAAGGCCGCGTGCTTCCTCAAAGCTTGTCGAGAACTCGTTCCAAAATTTGCGCGACAGGCGTCGCAACCCATTTGGAAACGTCTCAGGTACGAATATCCGCAGAAAAGTCTCTGCGTCCCCTTCTCCGGCATGCTTTACAATCGTCGCAACGCTGACTGGGTCCCGATTTATCTCTTGGTAGCCACTGAGAAATGAGAACGTTTCTATCAATCCGTCAGAGTGTGGGAATTCATCGATTCCTGCAATTCTTGCGGTGGCCTCGATGCACTGCGCGCGTCTCATTGCAGGATGGGGGTGGCTTTCCCTCCGTCGCTCGAGCAGCTGTGCAACACGCCGGTCATCATTCAGAGCTATCAAACCAAGGCCCCGCGACTGCATCCAAAGAGCATCGGAGATCTCAAAGAAAAAGATTTGACCAAAGAACGATCGATCGTCGGGCTGCTCAAAGCAAATATGCTGGAGGATGCTCGAGTAGACGTCTGCATTGTGTTCATCGAGACGGGAAGCCAGATCCGCGGGTGCCTCATAACCAGGCGCAAATTCGTGAGCAAATTGAAATGTGAGGTGGCCAAGCAGAATATGAGCCAACTCGTGCGCCAAAACGAACCGTAAACCCCATGAATAGTATCTCAGCGCGCTTCGTTCATTCTCGAGCGCAAGCTCAAACGCTGGTTCCGAGATACTTCCTCGTTCTAAACTGTCAGTGAATGCCTTCCTGTAGTAATCTCGGGCATCCTGATCACTCAGGCTCGGTGGGTGGTATTCATGGCTTTCATCGATAAATCCCAGAGTGCCACAGACGATCCGGCTAACACGATGAAGCAATCTGAGCAAGCCGGTATTCACCAATACCAGAGCTACGTCACCGATCTTCTGACATCTCGCGTTGACCGTGTTGTCCGGCCACAGTCCGCAGTAGATCTGACAATGATCCCGCGACATCCAGGCTTCTGGGTCGATAGGGATCTCAGGATGCGTCGCCTTCAGTGCCCATGCCGCCTGCAAAATTTCAAGCATCCAGGAATTGAGCAGAGTCGTCATACTTAGCGTTGGGGGATAATCGCCGCGCAGAATATTTGACTCGTCGATTATCCCCCAATCAAAGATGGACCCGAAAGAATCGTCAAGTTCTGCAAACACAGACCGCGGTATACCTTGACGCGTGAGCTCGATCCTAAGAACTGTCTCATAGAGATTCTTGCCGGGGACTCTTGATCGCTCAGATTCGCCCATCTTCTACTTTCTGGCAACTTTGCAATATACTGTGACGCTCCGTGGCTCGCTATCCCATCTCGACTCTGAAGCTGACCTCATTTCCGAGCGATTCGCTGACCTTCTTGGCCACGGCCTCTGTTGTGATGTCCCCCGCGATCTCTGCTGTCGCTGAGATAAGTTCGCTGACCACTTGTCCCAGCAGCCCCTTTGGCTCCTTAACTTCGACCGAAACGCTGCCATCTGCCGTGATTATCACGACCAATCCATACATCAACGACTTATCCCGGTAAAGAAGATCGGTAACGCCCGGGCGAAGATCAATTACTTGGCCGCCTTTTCGGCGCTCTAGCATATAGACCACTGCGCCGACTGCGGCTGTCGTCCCTATGAGAAGCAAGGTTGTGCCTGTGATGGGATCAAGCCCTCGAGTAACTACTCGTTCAATCGTCACACCCTCGATTGCGGCGAGTTCCTCGACCGAGGCTAGGTCGGCAACGTCGACCTCAACCATCTCTTGTACGACATCCTGGTCTGCCATTATTGCCCCCTACACTTTCGACTACCGCGTGTATAGCAGCGCCGGTGGGTGAGCGCTACCTTGTCAGCACGGGCCAGCCACTGCGCGTCAACGTCTTCCGAGGACGCCGCCACCTCTTCCGTTCGGATCAGGTGTGCCGACTCGATCGCAACATCGGGATCGAAGGACTGCTGTGCATCGGTCACTTATAGCGCGGTAGCGTGCCGCCTCGGAGACACCGAAGCCTTCACCGAACCGCGGTGGCTCACCGTCGCGCGCAAGTTCGGCGCACCCTCACGGAAGCCGGTCAACAGCCTGCACGG
This sequence comes from Gordonia sp. KTR9, assembly GCF_000143885.2. Classification (NCBI taxonomy): domain Bacteria; kingdom Bacillati; phylum Actinomycetota; class Actinomycetes; order Mycobacteriales; family Gordoniaceae; genus Gordonia; species Gordonia sp. KTR9. Next base: position 119,106 of record NC_018580.1, on the reverse strand, counting down.
TCTCAAGTTTGCCGAGTACGGCTAGACGCGTTTGCTCAGACGAGCCATCCCAGTACGAGCAAAGTGCAGGTCTGATCGGCCGCTACATCGCCATCGACGGCAGCTTGAACCTCGGCGAGTTCTGACCCAATGACGTGCGAGGACTCTTCGAAGCTTGGTTCTCAGATCTCTTCGCCGACATCTCGACAATCATCGTGTCGAGATGCAGCGAAGATTGACAAGAATCGTGGGGGGTACTTCGACAACTTCACCGAGTGTCGGCATGCACTGTCAATCTTCACTGTCGCTTGTCTGTACGGTTGCATCCACGAGTGAGCGGACGGACCACCGCGGGTCGCGTAGAAGAATGCCTCGGGCGCTTGAGGCCTGCCGATGTTCTGCCGCAGCCAACGCACGTGCCAGCGCACGTCGGACACGAACATCACGATCTTGGCTCAGTACACGCCCCAAGTCGTCCGGCATGTCAGCCGATTCGGCCCACAAGATGGCCGCCAGACTTCGGAGTGTCCAGCTGCCTTGCGCCAACAGGCCGATGCTGTCGCCGAGCTCAGATTGAACGAGTTGGAGGGCGGTGGCGATTCGATAGTCATCATCCGAGCCGACGCCGATGAGGCGCAGCGCTGCATCGCGCACAAGTCGCTTCTCGCCAGCAGATTCAGCAAGCCTACCTGCAAGAAACGCTGCTGCCGGACGGCTGTCACTTCGGTCGTTGACGCGCATCGCGCCAAGCGGATTGCTCATGGACGCGTTGAACGCATCTGCCTGAGAAGTAGGTGGGCTGGAGACAAAATTCATTGTGGTGCTGAAGAATTGAGCGCGATGCTCCTGATCGAGGCCGTCGACTAAATTGCTTGCTGCGATGAAGTAGCTGTCCCGGTTCGATGACGGCTCCCAGGGCGAAGACGCGTTCGCCAAAAGCACCTTTATGCAGACAACACGCTGCTCCACTGGTAGTACGGCTGCGACGAGCGAGTCGTCCACAGCTCGTGTCCCCGTCCCAAACCTATTGGGTCCGTTCGTCGTTTGTGTGCATAATTGCTCCGCTGCGGCCTTGGCCGCTTCCGCCGATACGTGTTCGGGATCGCTATATCCGAGCAGTGCACCAGCGTCACGGCGGCCGTTGTTAGCCATCTCTTGCAGGCGATCGCGAACTTGGTCCAGGTTGTCTACTAGGACATTGCGAGCAGAAGCTCTAAATGGGTGCGCCTCGCGTGCATACAGTCCGACCAGCTGTTCGAGAGCAGTATCCCGAAGTTCACCGTTGTGGGCCCGGGCTACGCCTGCCGCGATCTCGACATGGCTTTCATCCGTGCGCCGGTAGTGATGTTCCTTCACGACAACCGCGTCAGCAAGCATTTCGAGCAGCGTTTGGGCGTGACGTGCTGCGAGACGCTCTGCTAGCTCGGCGAGCAGACCATAGGCCGACAGATAGATCTGCGGACTCAACATTGGAGAGTCGAGGCGCGTACCTGCCGCGGATTCGTTGATCGCGCTTAGTGCTAGCTCAGCAACGGTATCGACATCTTCGTCGGGTATGAGGTCAGCCTGTTCGGTGGCGAACTGCAGGGCGGACGCTGCCACCCATGACAGCGGACTCCTCATCCATTCGGTGACATCGTGGTAAACGTCACCAAATGCTGCGGCGACTGCGCGCGCCGCTTTCGGATCACCTGCCCCGATTGTGTAGTAAGCCGCCAACTCCAGATTATCCGTGCTGCGGTAGGTCTCGCCGAGCAGCCGACGAGCTTCACGTTCGTCGTGGAAAGACGCCGATCTAATCCCGTCGAGGAGCAGCCTCCGGAGATTGATCACAGCAACTCTCGGCTCGTCGTAATGCATCGCTGCGAATGCGCGCTCCCGCGCGTTAGTCGCAGTTGTGACGATTCTTGGCCGCGAGGGCAAGTCGGATAGCGCTTGCGCAAGAGGGTGCCACGTGTCTTCGACGAATCCACGGTAGCGATTCGCGACGAAGCGCTGACTATAGAGCCAGTCCGCTGCGTCCGCGTGTCGCTGCGCTAAGCACGCCTCACCGATGGCGTCGCGCCACTCGCTGTCTGCCTCTGCCGGAGCCGCCTGAAGCAGCCGGTGACGGGCAAATCGTGCAAGCGTTAGAGCTTTGAGGTCGCGACGCATCCGCGTCCTCGCAGTATGCACTAAGTCGGTCCACTCTCCGGTCGCGTCGGCTATCGCTAAACGTAGCCGGACTGCCAACTCGATGTTGCTGACGTCTATCTCGGCTGCGGTCGACTCGATCTGCTGCTGGTGCTCAACGAGCCAAGTCAGATCGTCGTTGCCTAGCGCGCGTTCAGCAGCGAAGGCAATCGCACGGGCCCGGTCTCCGAGTTCGGAGAGCGCAATTGCTTCTGCCGGAATCTCGATACGCGTCGGGATCGGCGTATGCATCTGATCCGAAACGAAGTCTGCAATCTCGAACGCAGCACCAAGTCTTGGCGTTCGAGGCACTTTGTTGCGCGTAGGTCCGAACTCAGGGAGGTCGGCGAGATCGCGTAACCTGCGACCAACTCGGTCAACGCCAAGCGAGTCACCTTTACCCTCCGCCACCCACAGTGCGTCCATCAGCGGCCGTATTGCAGTCTCGGCCTGGTCTGTTCGAATAGACAGCGCCACCACTGTGTCATCAAATTCTGCTGCGTGGCCGGGAAACCCCGCCGCTGCTAGTCGCTTCTGCACCTCCTGGTAGAGCTCAAGTGCCGCACCAGGATCATCGTTGGCGATATCGTTTGCTCTATCGACAAGTCTTTGGGCATCGGTACTTACTAGCGGCCCGAGCAGAACGGCGTCTGCCGTTGCTACAGCATCAGCCCCCGGAATCTCGACGGGGACGAGCACGTGTGGAATACAGAAGCGCTCAGCAGCGCGAAGCCCAAAGTACTTGATCACGATCTCGGGTTTATCCCGCAGCATCTCCGATATCCGTGACTGATCCCAAACATCGATGTCTACAGGATGATGTTGCTCGTTAAGAACCGCTTTGCGCTCCACCACGGCGCGATCATCTACCTTGGCGCTGACACCAACGACGAGTCGGACGAGTGTGAAAGGCACATCGGATCGCGTGTATTTTTCCACCGCGGAGTCCAAATGCGCGACTGTGAACTTCTGGTAGCGCTTCGACTGGATGCCCTCGCACTTTCCGTGGGCATTTGTGCCGACAACGTCGAGCCCCTTCTGAGCTTGCCCTCGCTTCCCGAAGTAACTCAGTGAACGCAGCCCCAGTTCGTGCCGTCCGAGATCTAACAGGAGTCGCTCGAAGTCCTCCCAATCCATCAAGTTTGTAGGAAGCAACTCAAGCTGGGGATCGACGGGCGGTTCGACCACATTGCTTGCTTGCTGGCGGATCGGGTCGTCAACGGGGATGGCGAGCAGTTCGTTGCTTACCTGCATATCCTCCTGATCGCCCTCACTGTCGGTCACAGACTGCTCCCTATCCTCTGAACTAGCTTTCCTCGAAACCCGACTGGTCGAACTTGAGCGTCCTGGCATTCTCAGAGACGGTTCGAACCCGGTTCTCGTTGAAGCCGTCGGAGTCAGTCGCCTCTATCTCAATCCGTACTGTCACGTTGGTGTTCGCCCCCGAACGGAGATGTGCAAGCACCTCCTCGGCTACGTTCTTGAACTCGAGCGCAATCTTGTCGGAGTTGAGTGTCTTCACCCCGTAAAAGCGTGTCGGCCAAACGATGTCCACCCTAGGGCTGGGGCCGGGCGGCGGGGTCGGTCCGGGTCCCGGGCCCGGCGGCACAGGGCCAGGTCCCGGCTTCGGACCGGGGCCAGGTTCTGCCGAGCGCTGCTTCTCAGCAACGTCGGGTCGAACGAGTAGCAATGTGTCGGTGGCAACAGGCGCAGCGCCCTTGTCCTCGGGCGTCCACAGACCGATGTAGCGGCCAGCCGCCTGGTCGTAATCGGTAGCGAGTGCGAACCCATCGGTCGACCAAATCATCGGCAGGTCGACAATGCCTTCGTCGAGTACCTTCCGATCCCGGAGCCGAGGCATGTACGGATACTGCGCGTAGAGCCCCCACAGGGCACCCAGCGAGATGTGCCCGTCCTTCCAGATCTGCGGAACCTTGTTGATCGCCAACCGGATCGTCGCAGCTGCCTGTCGGGTTGAGAGATCGCCGTCGTTGCCAAGTCGACGCGAAACGCGCTCGGCCAGTGACTCCGACTGGCCCTCGACTCTGGTCTCACGGATCAGGAACGGCGAGCTGGGTTCCGGCTGCGTCGGCACCAGCGCCCAGGTGAACGTCTGTAGCAGGCGCGCGGTCACTGTCTGGTCGGCCTGATCGCGACGTTGCGCCGCTTGGTTCCTCTGGTTCTGTGTCAGGTCGAGGTCGGCCTCGTTGTCCAAGACATGCTTCCAGCCGAGGAAGTCCCTGGTCGCGGAGTCGAGTTCTTCGAGACGAGCCTCATCCGCGGCCAGGTAGACGACCATGTTGCGATTGGTCCGGTTGGCGCTGCCCCGCTGCTCAGTGGCCTTCTGCGCGAACGCCTTTGCGTCAGATTCCGTTTTGCCCTTGTGGGCAACCTTTGGGTGAAGGATTACCAGCCGCGCCTCGTCGGTGTCGGGGATATCGGCGTTGCTTTCGGGGCAGACGTGGACGCCAGCAAACTCGCCGCGGGTGCGGCCCTGACTCTGGAGGCGGCGGACGATCTCCGCCCAGACGTCCTCCTTGTGCAGACGCTCCGCCTGATCCTTTGCGGTACGGGTGATGTTGGGCTGCAAGTCATACCAGTACTTTCCCGACCCCGAGTAAAAGTACGTCGCTCGATCACCGAGCTGCGTCAGCGCGGCATGGAAGTTGCCAGGCACATCCCCAGGTACCGCGGTGCCAAGGAACACGCGCTGAGTACCGATGCCCTTGTGGGTCGAACCCGGCGCGATGGTCGGCGCCGCACCGAAGAACACGGTGCGCGCGAGCCGCTTGGTGAGGGCACGCTGCCCGAACAGCGGCTTCTCTTTGTCGATGCGTCCTGGCTCAGAGTTAGGCCCGTCGACATCGGCGTCGATGATCGTCTTCCAGGAGTCCTGAAGATACTGTGTCAGTTCGGCATTCACATTCGCCGTGGCGAGCGGAATCGATCCGGGCATGATCAGTGGCGATGCATCCTCACCCGTCCAGAGGGCGTGAATGACAGTGCTCATCAGGCGCAGCACACCACGCGTGCGCTGGAAGCGTTCAAGGGACGACCACTCCTCGTAGAGAGTGTCGAACATCTCCGGGTGGATCGGATAGGTCCGCTTGATGCGGTCTTCATACGCGGTGTCGCGTGCTTCGCGCGGGAAGTCGTCGGTGTACTTGCGGTACATCTCGACGTAGGTTCGCGCAGTCGCACCGATGGAAGCGAGCGCGGCGGCGTCAGCGTCTTTAAACAGCCGCTGCTTGACGATGTGGTACGCCTCATCCGACGACGCCGGCCGCCACTGGTCAGCCACGCGACGTACCACGTTCTGGAGTCGTTTCAACGCCTCCAAGCCATGGGCACCACCGACCTCCTCGGCGTTTCCAGCAACGGTCTTGTCCCCGCTGTCGCCATTTTCGGAGGCAGGGATCGAAATCGCCAGCAGGACACCCGAAGTGCCCTTGGCTGCCTCGGTCAGCGACTGAGCAAAGGTGAACTGGTCGTCGAACGTGCCGCCGGCGAGATCATCGCGGCCGACGAGTGATCGGGCGTAGGCCACCCACTCGTCGATCAGAATGACAGCGGGAGCGTAAGTGCTCAGCAACTCGTGGAGCTTCTCGCCGGGGTGTGTGCGGTCAGCGTCGGAGCGAGCGACGAGGGCGAACGCCTCGGCGCCGCCGAGCTGCCACGCAAGCTCACCCCAAATCGTGTTGACCTGAGTACCGTCGTCCTTGACCACCCCGGACGGGCTGAAGTGGTTACCGACAATGGCGACGCGATTGACCTTGTCTCCCTGGTAGCCGCTTGCGATCAGTAACTCCTGGGTTGCCTGCGGGAACTCGCCCACCGGTAGCCCGGCGGCAATATGCCACAGAGAGAGCATCGAGTGCGTCTTGCCGCCACCGAAGTTAGTCTGAAGGTTGATGACTGGAGAGACGTTGTCATCTCCGGCAAGACGCCGCACCGCCCGACCGATCAAGTCGCTGAGGCCCTCGGTTAGATACGTGCGGCGGAAGAACTCGACAGGATCGGAATAGTCCGAGTCGACCTCGCCTCCCGTCGCAACCTTATACAGATCAGCCGCGAACTCAGAGGCATGGAAGTTGCCCGTCGCCACATCATCATGAGGCTGAAGAACCTCTCGCCAAGGCTTCAGCCCCCCGACGGCCTCGGGATTGTCGACCGCCGCCTTCAAGACTCGCTTGTCGTCGCGGTCGGCGGTCACGCGGCGGAGATTGAGACGAATGCCCTTGATCAGGTCACCCTCACCCGGCTTGGCAAGCAGACGCATCAACCGCTCCGCGGTGTCAAGGACGCGGTAGGCATCGTCATCGGTGAAAGAACCGTTGTGGGCCCAGGTGTTTCGGGCGTTCTTGAGCTCCGTCGCGAACGCTTCGCCCACTCGACCGAGTGTGTCGGAGAACGGATACCAGCGAGGCTTGACGTTGGTTGTGATCGCCGACTCCGTGAGCATCCGCAGCTGCACCTGTGGATCGAGAGGGTCATAGACCTTCCCAGTGTGTTTGTCTTTGGCCGCGACGAGTTGGACCCAGTTCGCGCCTGCACTGGGATCTACTGCGCCGATCACCGAGGAGATGTAGTCATCCAGTGCCGGGGCGATGGCCTCGAACATTCTGCCGACGCGGTCGCGGTTACTCAGTGCCATGTCAGTTGTCCTCATCGAAGTCGAACGCGCCTTGCGCCTGGGTCGGTTTCCTCGCGGAGCGGGCAACTTCGAGAATCTCAGGCCAACTCGTCACAAGGCTGTTGAAGGAGAGAGCATCCTTCGTCCACCCATTAGCTTCAGCAACTCGGAAGAGCAGGTGCGCGAGCTCCTTCACCAGGTCGGCATCGACTGCCCCATCGGGCCGGCTCAGCGCGACCTGAAGAAAGTCACCAGCGGGTGCGATGCCATCCCGCTCCAACACCTTGATGAGGTGGTGAAGTGCTTCCCAGTTGCTCGTGTGGAGATCGGCAACAGGGTCATAGTCCCAACTCAGATCGGAAGCCTTGATGAGCTGCACCTTGCCAGCCCGGCTGGAGAGGATCCCGGCGCGGTCCATGACGTCGACGGTGGTGTTGCGAGCGTTGGCGAGGTTGTTCGCGTCACCGAACGCACCGACGTCATACCCGTGCTGCCGGTACCAAGCGATTGCGAAGCGAGTCGGCGAGTCGAAGTCGCCCTCCTGCTCATTAAGCACTCGGTCGAGGATCTCATTGATCCTAGCCAGGGCCGACCGGACAGACATTTTCGATCCGTCTGGCTCAAGAACCGCGGCGTACCGGCTGAACACGGCCATACCTGGGCCAATGGCGGCCTGCGGGAGGTCCACCGGCGCGATCTGACCTTGCTGTAGCTTGCGGAGGGCGTCTGGAAGCTCCGCAACTAGCGCAGCAACAAACCCTCTGCGATCGGTGGTAAGCGCCTCGTCGCTCCTTGGACGGAGGGACAGAACTATCGAGGAAGCGAGAGCGTTCTTGCCACTCGCGATCATCCTGTTGCTGAGTTCCGAACGACTTGGCCAAGTCGAGGTAATCTCCCAACCGCTCCGAATCATGCCTTCGAGGAGGGTCTCCCAGCCCGTTGATGCCGCTCCTGACTCATCGCTATCGCTCTGCTTGAAGGCGTACCAGACGGTGATTGGATAACGGTCAGACGCGGACTCTCGCACCCGCGCGAATACTTCCCGGAAGCCGTCCTCGAAGAAGGTTCTGGCGCCGTCCCGCCCATCGTGGCGGTACGGATTCGCGACGAGTTCCTCGGCCTTTGGCACGAGCATCGTTGACATAAGCGCTGGATGGATATCCCGAAGCGACCTGCGCAGCCAAACATAGAAGAAATCCGAGAGGTCGGAGTATCCGATGTTGTCGTAGTACGGAGGGTCCGTACTAACGACGAAGCCCTCGTATGTCCGCGTCGCGGCATCGGCCGTCTCGGCATGCCCCGCGACTCCGTTGGATGGAAGGCCGGACAGGGCTTCTGCGGTCCAGGAAACGGCGCCCCGCCAACTCCCGGTGCCGTCGGCGAACTGATTCGGCTCGACGAAGTCCCAGGTCATCGGCAGGGCCTGGCGGGCGAAAGTGTTGCGTGTGCTTTCTCGGCCCAAGAACCAAGTGACGATTGTTGACCCTCGGTCCGCGAGCTTCGAAATCGCCATCGCAAGGTAGGTGGCAACAGCATCCGCGTACTCACGCGTACCACCGTCGCAGACGACCTGCTCGTGCACGGACTTCACGAGATCGCTGAAAGTCGAAAGTGCCCACAGTTGCCGATTGGTGAACAGGTCCGACCACGTGTCAAAGCCGTAAATCTTAATTGTCTGGTGGGTCGAAGGGCTCACGCTGTGGTCAGGCATGGCCTGTGACGGAACATCATCGGGCTCCGGAACGTCCGAGGCTTCGATGTGGGCGGAGTCCGGGGCGAGGTACTCGCGCTGCCGGTTTCCCTCGGCGACGATGGCCATCAACTGTTGCGACAACCGTCCAGCTTGCCCCTCGGCGCGGACATACTTTAGGTCAACCGGGGACTTACACGCGATGCACACCGCGCCGCGGCGCCCGACTGTGCCATCGGTCTGCGCAGTCGGCGCCCCCGTCGCGCCCTCCCCTATTGTGTACTCCACCCGCTGCCCAGATGGGTGGTCAGGAGCCGCAACGATCTGCGGCACCACATACCTCTCATTGCCCTTCTTGTTTCGAAGCCACCACGACCGTGTCAGCGGCATTTCGATCGCACATGCGGGGTTGGGGCAGGTCACCGTGCGCGCCCACATCCAGGCCACGACTTTCAGTCGTCGCCCATCGGTTGTCGTTGCAGCCGGGTACATGTGCGCAAGACGCTCGAATGCACGTTCCCTCATCCATTCGCCGTATGCTCGAATGTCCGCGGCGAGCCCCTCTAGCCCGCGCCAGGACCGAATCTCGGCGTCGATGGCACCGGGGAACAAAGGGGGGCATCCCCGCGCTGCAGCGGGCAGCTCGAGAAGGGCCCTATTAATCAGGACAGCTACAGGATTCAGGTCTGAACCCGTGGCGTCCAAGCCCAGCCGCTGCGCTTCGAGGGGAATAGTTCCGCCACCCGCGAAAGGATCAAGAATCGAGGGTAGCTCGCCACCTGACGACCTTCGGATCTCGTCGAGGGCCTCCGCGAAGAGACGGCGGTCGCTACTGTTGTCCCAGCTCGCGAGTCTTTCGATCAAGCGGTGTAGGCGTTCACGCTCGAGCCGCTGCGACTCCTCCGTTGGAAACTCGTCAGGGCGCGCCGACGGGTCATCAACAAGCTGCGCAAAGATAACAGCCCTAGCCGCAGTGTGAGGTCGGCGCGCCCACCACATGTGCAAAGTGGACGGGTGTCCGTGCTTGATCGACTTCTCACGCGCGGATTCTCGGTTGATCGCTTCCAGTGGCAGTGCCACCTCGATCAGCTTGCGCTTCTGAACCAAATCGACCCCTCTACTCACCCTTTGGCAAAGCTGAACGGCGACCTACGCCGTGAAGCCCGCACATCTAAACCTATCGGCCAAGCCCGACGAAAACTCAGGCAACGTCCACGTCGCACCACGTTTGCTTGCCACCGACAGCCCTCGTCGAAGGCGGCCTCAGGGGGCAGCGGAGACGGTCGACCTCATCGTCGACGCTTCTTTCGCTTGGCGGCACGTCTTTCTGCTCGACGACGTTGCGTCATCTGCGCTGGTGTTTCGATGCTGCCGGGCGGTCTCAGCGACGCGACCACCTCGGCGAGGACCTCGGGTTCGACCTCCGTCTGACCTGAGTCGTACGAGGCGCCGATGGGTTGGCCGCTGGGTTCGTCGTACACAAACGACGCTCCGCGGCGATACCCGAGTTGGTGTTTCTTCGCCAACATGTAGGCGTGCGCTCGGCGGACTACCTGCGCGACGTCCATCGCCGCCGGTCGCGTCATCCATACGAGCAGCCAGCCATCCTCCTTGGTGAGCCCCGAAGGGAGGCCGATGCTTCTCGGTTTGCCGTCGGGATCAGGGTTGTTGATCAGGTCAATCGGGTATCTCGCGAGTTGCCGCTGGGCGTCCGACGAGCCATCCAGGAGGCTTGCTCCGATGCTCAACCATCCAAAGATTGCGTTCGCTTGGAGCCAGTCGATGAGAGGGGCCAGTGGGGAGGGAATCATGCGCGGCTTGGGCGCGACTGCATCGGGTTGCGCCGCACCGGCTGGAGGGTGCTTCGAGGAGAACCACGCATCGAGCTCATCTGTCTGGCTGGTGACCAGTCCGGGAACCTGCTTCTTGAATCGGCGCACGTCCGCTGTGCGCGGCTTGCCCCGCCAGGGCATCTCGCGCCAGGCCGTTTCGGGATCGGGCTCGACGTAAAGGCCCATCCGGAAGAACAGTAAGAAGAGGTCCAACTCGTCAACCGCCATGAACATTTCGGTGGCCTTGGATTCGGTCCGCCGCCGCACATACAGCAGGAACTCCGCGGCGCGGTCGACGAGTTGGGCGATGAGGTCGAGGTCGTTGAGGGAGACAGTCCAGGGAATGTTGTCTGGCGATAGGAGCCCCGCACCAATCAGCTTCGCGGTCGCGGTGGCGATTCCTGGCATGTCGTCCAGACTTGTGACAACGGAGTGGATCTCGCGAATATCAGCAAGGTCGAGCCAACTCCCGTCTCGGAGACGAAGACCGTGGTCCGCGACTATCCGCTGCTTCATCCGTCCTGCCTGCTCGGCCCCCTTCGTGATGGCGGTAGCAAGGTTCCTGCGCAGTGGGTTCAGCTCACCGGTCCGCGAGCGATCGCTGAGAGGAATGGCCTTGTCCTCCACGATGAACGCGACGTCGTGAAGGATGAACAAGTGGTCGCCCTCTACCAACTTCGTGTAGCCGACGGGATCGCCGGCTTCCTCGGCCTCGTTGGCGGGTACGAGGTACTCGATCCCATGGTGCGAGGTAACCCCCGGGACAAGCGTGTTGAAAAGCTGCGCGACTCGGTCTTCCAGATACTTCCCACGATGGGCCGCGTAGATCTCCCAGTGAACTGAGTTTTTCAGAGCGTCTTCGAATGCCGGCTTCACCGCGTCCGCGATGAGCGCTGGGTGGATGGTCATCACCAAGTCATCTCGGAGAACAATTGGATGAGAGCGCACTGGTGAGTTGCCATCCAGGTATGCCCGCAACGCGGTGCCTGCGGTTTCGGTCGGGCTAGGTGGTGCGAAGAAGGTTGCAATCTTTGTCCCCATCTCGGCCGATAGTCCAGCTCGGTCAGCCACGTCAGCGACAGGGACGGCCGCGTGAGTAGCACTTGGATTGAAGATGCCGGTGAGTCCTTCGAGTGCGATGCGCTTCTCGTCATCTGTGGGCGTTCGTTCCTCGCTCACGTCGAGCGCATTGAATGCATCGGCGAGAGCTTGACCTCGCGCGTTGAACTGTTCCATCTGCATCTGGTCGCAGGTGTTGAGGAATGACAGCGCGTCCTCGACGCCGAATCCGAGGAGTGCTCTTAGCCCAGCTTCGACCGGCGCGCCAAACAGACCTCGAAGCGTCTCATTTTGCATCTCGGGGTATGAAGTTCCACGCATCATGCGCCCGTTGCCACGTACAGACGCGGCCACCTGCGACATGGCGTCGAACTTCTGAGCTGACAGGATGTCGCGGACGGCGCCGAGGTTGAGGAGCTCCTGAGCAAGAGGGATGAATCGCTCGCTGATAGCACCGCAAAGGTCTTGATCGACGCGCTTGGGTTCGACACCGGAATCCATCTCTGACTCCGCACACCGGAGCACAACGGCCAAGACCTCTGCGACAGCTGGGCCGCTCTGCGCACTGGCGGGCGGCGAGACGCCCGCCGGGGCGAACGGCAATGTCATCATGCGAATGGCCTCAAGCGTCCCCAGAGGGTCGTAGCCAGCGAATCCCTCGACGAACTGCGTCGCCGCATCGTCGATACGCTGCTCAACTTCCACCGCAGGATCGGTCGCTTTCAAGACCTCTGAAAGCAACTCAGCAGTATCAAGGGCACGGTCCAGCGCTACCCGAACGTGTTGGTCCGCGTGCCAGGCTTTGGCGTCCTGGCGGCGCTTCTTGTTCCGCCGTTTTCGGGAGGACTTGGATGCCATCAAAACGGTGCCTTCCCTTTTGCCCACTGCTTGGACCAATCGCCTCGGATGCCGGTGGCGTTGAAGTCACCGAGGTCGGTGGTGGCGAATGGGTTGTCGAGGTAGTGGACCTCGTCGTGCTGGGCGCCGCGTGAGTCGACGCGGACGAGGGCGAGGCGGTAGCGCGGGACGGCGTTCTTGCCGACCATCACCTCGTTATGGGTGACGAAGAAGTCGGTCGCTCCTTCAATACGCGCTTTGACCTCGATGCGGTAGGTGTCGCCCTTGGCGTCGGTGGAGAGGATGTCGAAACCGGGGTTGTTGAAAGCCTGCTCGACGGGCTTACGACCGAGTTCACGCTCACGGGCCAAGACCAGGTCGACGCCGCGGCGTTCGACCTCCTTGGTCTCCTTGGCGTGGATCGGCGCGGTCGCGGGAAGGTCTGCCTCCAACATCCCGATGGGGATTACCAGTGCTGCGGTGACGATGCGTGGTGGCTTGGTCGACATGAGCTGCTGCTGGTCAAGCAGTGCGAGCCTCTTGCGTAGACGGGCGTCGAGTTCGACGGCCTTACGATTCAGGCTCTCCGAAGATTCTTTCGGCTTCTCACCGGCGCGTTCCTTTTCCGCCGCGACGGCGGCATCGAGGATGAGGCGATCGCGTTCACCTTCGAGCCTCTTGATGACCAGGTCACGTGCCTTACTCAACTCGGCAAGGCGCCTCGGCTGAACGTCGGCGAGGTAGTCGGGGAGTTGGTTGGCGATGATCCAGCTCGTGGCTTTGTCTTCAGCATCGGCCAGCCACGGAAGGGTGCGGGCTGAATCGGTGACGGCGTTCTCGGGTGCCGCCACGCAGTCCAGGTAGGGCGCGGGGCCAGCAGGCGTCACGGTACCGAAGCTGTCGACGTAGGCGTAGCCGAAGCGACGTGCGACGGACTCTCCGGTCGCATCGGCGACCTCTTCGATCACGCCCACGAGCAGGTGTGTCTCCTCCAGCGTCGAGGAAACCAAAACCGTGCCTCGGTTGAGGGAGCCGCCGAACTGGCGCACGGACTCTTCCATGACCGCGTCGTGCAGAGGATGACCTGGGGCAAGCAGGTCGGCGCGGCTGAGCTCCTCTGCGTGGACTTTGCCGAGGTCGAACGTGACTCGGTCGTATTTTGTGGCTATTGGCCCTTTTCCGGCGGCGCGGATCTGCTGGGGCACGTTTGCAATCTCGTAGCGGCCCCGTTCGCGCTTCACGATGCGGCCACCGAGGCGAGAGAACGCGGCCTTGAACGCCATCTCGATATAGTGCGGTTGAAGCCTGCGGGCGCGTGCCTCGTCCATTGCCGCGCGCAGTGCATACAGGTCGGCCTCGGCCAGGTTCTCCGACGCCAGTGCCCGTTCATCGAGAAGGTCCTTGAGTCCATCCCCGACCGAAGCGTCGATGACCTCGTGCATCTTGGCCTTGACGTCGGGGCGCTCGCCGTACTGGATGGCATCGAGTAGAAGGTTGCGTAGCGGGGTTTCGGTGAAGGCCTCGCCGAGGACGTCGAAGACTCTGCCGCCGTATGTCTGGCGCATCTGGTCGAGCTTCTCCAGCAGGCGGGTGAAGACTTCACCCTCGCGGGTGTTGGAGGCTACAAGGTTCCAGAGTCGGCAGACCTCTTCCTGGCCTATGCGGTGGATGCGACCGAAGCGCTGCTCGATGCGGTTAGGGTTCCACGGCAGGTCGTAATTGACCATCAGATGCGCGGCCTGAAGGTTAAGGCCTTCCCCGGCGGCGTCGGTCGCGATCAGGATTTGGACGTCGCGGTTCTTGGTGAACTCCTCGGTGATCACGCGCCGCTCGCCTCGGCGGACGCCGCCGTGGATCGCCTTGACCGAGTCGGGCTTGCCGAGCAGGGAGCCTATCTTGGACTGGAGGTAGTCAAGGGTGTCGCGGTGCTCGGTGAAGATGATGAACTTCCGGGGCCAACCGTTGGAATCGGTGACCAGTGCATTGTCCTGAAGGATCGTGGAGAGTTCGGTCCACTTGCGGTCGGTGCCAGCCTCGCGGACCTTCTTGGCGGTCGCAATCAGATCAGCGAGTTCGACAAGTTCTGCGTTGAGCTCCTCGACGGTCTGGGCGGCGGTGGCCGCGTCCATCACGTCTTCCTCAAGTTGCTCCAGCTCTTCGGCGTTGTATTCATCTTCGTCGAAGTCACCTGAGCCGATGACGTCGTCGGGTTCCTTGTAGGTGCCGTTAAGAATCTCGGTCTTCTTGCGCTCCAGCCGTTCGGAGCGTCGGACGAGACTCTTGTAGATCGCCTCAGGGCTGGAGGCGAGTCGCCGCTGGAGAACGGTCAGGGCGAAGCCGACCGTGTTCTTACGTTTGCCGCCGAGCCTGTCGGCGCGGTTCATGCCCTCGCGAACATAGCGAGTGACGTCCTCGTAGAGGTCCTTTTCCCCCTCGGTCAATTCGTAGGGCACGGTTTCGGCGATGCGTTCGGGGAAGAGCTTCTTGCCTTCGAACGTCAGCAGGTCTTCCTTGACCATGCGCCGCATGATTCCGGTGACATCGACAGACTTCTTCTGTTTGCCCTCGAACCGGTCGCGGTCGAGCAGGGTGAGGAAGAGCTGGAAGTCTTCTTCCTTGCCCGAATGTGGGGTCGCGGTCATCAGCAGGAGGTGGCGGGTGATCTGGCCGAGCAGTTCCCCGAGCAGGAAGCGTTTGGTCTTCTCCAGCTTGCCGCCGAAGTAGTGCGCACCCATTCGGTGTGCCTCGTCGACGATGATCAGATCCCACTCGGTCTCCTTGAGCTGGGCTTGGAGTGCCTCGTTGCGGGAGAGCTGGTCCATGCGTGCGATCAGCAGCGGGTTGGTTTCGAAGACGTTGAGGTTGATGTTGGCGTCGATGAGCTGATTGGTCAGCAGATCGAACCGCAGCCCGAACTTGAAAAACAGTTCGTCCTGCCACTGCTCGACCAGTCCACCGGGAGCGATGATCAGGCACTGCTTGACGTCGTCGCGGAGCAACAGCTCCTTGACGTAGAGGCCAGCCATGATCGTCTTGCCGGCCCCTGGGTCGTCGGCGAGGAGGAACCGCAGCGGAGTCCGCGGCAAGAGCTCCCCGTATACCGCACGAATCTGGTGCGGCAACGGCTGCACGTCGCTCGTCGCGACAGCCAACATCGGATCGAACAGCCCAGCTAGCGAGATGCGCTGGGCCTCGGCGACGAGCTTGAAGTCACTGGCGGTTGCGTCGAACGCGCGGCTCCCGCTGGCCGCGACGCTGAGGTTGTCTTGGTCCTTGCGGAACACAACCCGTTGGCCGAGGCCACCTGAGGCGTTCTGGTAGGTGAGTGCGAGTGCGTCCGTGCCATGCCACTGGGCAGCGATGACGGTGATCACCTCTGCGGGAATGAGACCCTCGATTCGCAGACCGGGCTTCAACTCTTCAAGCTGCACGTGTGGACCTCCTCATTGACAGCTCTCGAACGCTACCCGTCAACACTGACAGGTTCGCCATCGCCGGGAATTCAACGAGACCAAACCGAGTGGCATTGCCAGGCCTTCGAACGCTTGCTGAGAAGCTGTCGAAGACTTCGCTGAGGTGCCACCCGACGCCCGTCACCTCGAATTCCCATCGGCGAGTTCGCGCAATGCTCGCCCCAACTCCTCCGGAAGCGTGTCACGAAACACCCGATAAGCCGCCTTCGATTGTCGGGTCACCGGCGGCGGCCACGCCGGGCTGGTGTCCAACCACCCCTGAGCAACCTCGCACCACATCCATGTCACCGCGTACGGGAGTGCGGCCGCGCGCCTCCTCGGACTCGCCGACCGCGCCCAATCGGTAAACCACGTGTCGGGCGTACTCGCGAGCTCGATGACTCGTCGCTCGAGCGCCCGATAATCCCGTCGACGCGATAGTTCACTCGCTGCCGCGTTGGCGGCTGCCGCGATCTCTGAAGGACTCGCGGCCAGTCGCGTGCTCGCCGCTCGCGATGTCCGTCTGCCAATGTCCGGGTCGAGTTCGATACTCGCTGCAGCGGTGGACCACGTCGACCCTGGCCGTTGTGCGCGCGCAATACACAGGGAGGCATACAGCCGCCCCGTGCTTTCCTGCGTTGTTAGCATCCCAGCGAAATGACGACGGTAGGTGTGCTCATCGAGAAGTTGAGGGATCGCTGACAGCGGCAGATCGATCAACGCGTCGTGATGATCGATCTGCAGGCCGACATGGCGGCGGGCTGAAAGCACCTGGACCACCAGCCAGCTCAACACCGGACTCTTTGCCGCGCGATTGACGATCCATCCTCTCGGGCCGCCCGGGACGTCCGGGATCAGATCGAACCACTCGGCCAACCGTGCGACGGCGTCCGCACTCTTCGGACTGGACAGAATCCCATCCGCCTCCGCCAGTGCTTCACCGCGGGTGACTGCACTTGTCGGCGGCTGAATACCCCACCGAGGCCCTCGAAGCTCAGTTGTGCGACCAGCGGCTTCGGCTTGGAGCTCTCCGGCCCATTCGACGAAACCCCTTGCGCGAGCCCGGGATGCGAGGTGAAGCAGAAGAGTGGTTAAGTTTCGGACTTCTGCGAGGTACGCGGGGGGCGCGAGAGCGCCATCGAGAACGCTCGTTTCTTCGCCTTCGATAGCGGCCGTAACCCGCTTTGCGGTCCGAATTGCACCTTCGGATGCAGCCGTCGGTTTCTCTCTCAGGATGGAGTGTCGGCAGGGAGCCGAGAATCCGAGCGGATTTCCGCACGGCTGGTGTTCATCGAGCCGAGGACGCAGCGGACTGTGGTGTCGCGTTCGAAAGCGCCGGCCACAGCTTGAACACTCAGCGACCAGGTAGACGCCGTGGTCGGGACACACTGTCGACACCGGTAGCTTCCACGACAGCTGCCAGATTCCGTCGTGCGATAGGCAGAGTGGGCATAGTTGCGTCCCATGCTGCGGGAACCACCCCTGGCAAACGATGGCGCGGTAGCTCGCCCGATCGAGCGGGTCGAAGCCGTCGAGGTTGAGTGGCGCGCCTCCGTCGTAACGCAACAAGGTCGAATTCTCGACGGCCGATGCCCCCAGCCCAGTGAGATCCACTATTCGGCCGACGAGCTCATCGCTAGGCCGGACCAGCATGAAAGCCGTCGAGACCGACGATCCGTCCCGGTTCTCCTTGAGCATGCGGACAAGACTCTTGGTCGTCAGATCGTTCACAAGTGCAATCCGCTCGAGGTACGAATCAAGCGACTCGCGTGGATCGATTGCAACTCGAGCGGGGAGCATTAGCTCAGCGGCTCCGTCGCCGTCGCGGTTTGGTAGCGCCCGCAGTCGGCGAGCGACTGGAAGTCACGCGCCCACACGAGTCCGGTCCTCTTCTGAGACTCGGTCCGAATCCACCACACCGAAGTCTCCACTCCCAACCTGACGCACAAGATCTTCGTCGGCGACGCAGATCGCTTCGGCGGCACTGCGAAGGATGAGACGGCCTTCAGGGTTGAGCGCAGCGTCAAATGCTTTCAGGTGTTCGGCGTCTGGCCGTGTACGCGGGCTATCACAGGTTGCATCGAACCACATCCAAGATGCGGCGAGCCGGGCGCAGCCATCGAAGTTCCGGGCGGCTGCGGGCAGGGTGCCGACCAGGTCCGGCGGGGCGGCTTCAATCCTTCTTAACGCGTCGCGGCGCTCACGGTAGTTGACGAGCTCATCGAGGCATAGGGCTCGCGCCAGATTCATCGCATGGGCAATGTCGCTCTCGCGGTGGAAGATCGGAGTCCATTTCGGCCACGCCCCTATGCAAATCGAGTAGCTACCAGCTTTCGTCAGACGGTAGGTCGGCTCGTCGGCAAGGCTCCAATGATCGCGCAACCGAACACATTGACTGAGAAGTAGCGCGACTCTGGAACGCCACAACCACTGGGCGGGGTCGAGCACGAACGGTTCGCCTTCTTGCCGGTAGATCCCTGGGATGTGGTCAAGCGTCAATTGCGTATGGCCAAGCGCCAGCCGGATCAGATCTTCGCCGCGTGGATGGCGGACTGAGCTCTTCGGTAACCGCATGGTCTTGACAGTCTTCGCGCCTGTGCGGAGTACCCGTCGAGTGAAGACCTGCGAATCGGGTATTTCAGAATTCTCTGGTCGGACAGGAGTGGGACGTGGATGTGGAGATACTCGTGGTGTCAGCCACGTTCGCTGTTCTTCCCAGGCCATTGCGATGGCCAGTGCACGAACGGCAGGAGATCGCGGTAGCTCTTCCTCGGACTCGTGACTCGTCGCAAGATCTGCCGTCGCAGTGGTCACCAACTGAGCATCCGCTGGGATCCAGTGTGCAGATCCTCGACTGAGCCGACGAGCCACCGAGGGTAGTTCCGCGCGGAGACACTCAAGTCGGTCGAGTGCATCGAAGTCATTCGCAGATCTGTGCGCAGCGGACGAGACCTCCTTGCAGACCGACAGAATCCGGTCGGGAACTCTGGTCAGCTGCGCAGTGCCGCTACCGGGCATGCCGATGAGGTGCCCGCAGTAGAAGCAGACCGGAGACAAAGCCAACGCCCACTCTCGCCGTGCCACTCCGTTTGGTGCGCAACGGCAATGCTGACCCCACTCACTTGCCAGCCAGCCTTCCTTCGCGAGCACTCGACTATGGCAGTCATCAAGGGTCATCGCCGAAATGCGCGAGAATGGCTGGCGCGTCAGCGTGGCCAGGTGCCGCAGAATCGGCTCGTAGTCAGACGCTGATCGCGGTAACTGACTTCGACCAAGGATCTTGGTGACGGTGGTGCAATTCGCCGTCGCCGCGCGCGATACGAAGGACTCCAGCGATTCATCGTCGGCTGGAATCGGTCGAGCAGGCAGATAGCCGATACGAGGCTCTCGCATGGATAGCCCCCTTCCGTTGTCTGCCGGTGACATCACACCCTGCTCTGCTTGCTGCGGCGCCGAAGATCGATTTCCGCCTCTGCTGCGTGCGCTCGTTTACTGAGGCGGACTTCCTTCAGGTGTTCTGGGTTGATCGTGTGCGTGCCGTCGGCGATCGCTGCAAGTGTCGCAATGCGGAGGAGGCGTGTCGCGTCACCGACGTAGCCCTGAGATCGCTTCCAGATGGGCCCCGCGAGCTGTGAAGTGAGAAGCCCTTCGCTTGCCCGAGGGAGATGCGGAAGGAGATAACCTTCCAGCCCGTAGAGCAGTTGCTGCCACGCGTGTTGCTCCTCCGAAGTCTCGATTCCGTACGGACTGAAGCTCATTGGCTGGAGGCGGCCGATAAGCTGGGCATCGCTCATGGCTTCACTGGATTCGAGGTCTGTCCCAACCAGAATTAAGCTGGCGTTGAATTCGCCGAGCTCGGTGTTCATGTACTTCACGTGATCGAGGACCTCCCGGCCGCCCTTCCAGTTGGTACGCAGTAGATGGAAGTCGTCGATGAGAAGGGTGCGCACGCCGTGGCGTGCCAATGCCCTGACCGCGGCGGTTGACGTCTGGTGGGCGGCGCCGCTGGCGGATAAGCGGAAGAAGTCAAGGACTTGGGAGTTGAATCCTTTGACCATCGAGCCAGATTGCAGGTTGACCCAAACGACGGGGCATAGGTCTGCGTCGATCGTTGGCTGAGGGTTCCACGTGGGCAGTTCTGCAGGGCCTTTCGGTGCGCCTACGATCCATTCCACGTATTTCCTTGTGGCCCAGCGGCGGACCGCCGTGCTCTTCCCGAGCGTGCTTGCACCTGTGACCGACGCTATTGCCTTCGCACCGGGGCCCGTTTCAGAATTCTCCTGCACGATCTCAGTGAGTCGGTCTGCGACTGCGCGGGTCTCGGCCGTTTCGACGTAGAGTCCATTCATCCATTGACGCAGCGCATCGACCGCCCGCGCGCGGTCCTCGGATGTCATCCTGTCCCAACCAGCCGACGTGTACAGAGGTGGTTCTGGCAACTCCGGTTTGGTGCAAGCCAAATGCCAAGCGAGGGAGTCCATCAGGAGTCGGCCCGCATCGTCGGCCACGGGACGTCGAGGATGTCCAAGGGAACGTCGTCCTGGGGTGAATCGGTATGGGGCGTCTTGGTGCGTGCTTCGTTGCCGCCCGACTGAGTGGCTTCGTCGCGGGTTGCACCTTGGGCTGCCTGAGCTTCTTCGTGGTCTTTGCGCGATTGTTCAACTCTGCGGTGCGCGGCTGACAGTTTGGCAGTCCAGTCAGTTGGAACGGGCCCAGAGGTGAGTTCCGTGAGCTCGTCGAGGATCTGCCGCTGCGCTGAGCCCCGACTCAGAATGTGGTTGCCGCCGCGTTCGCGGACGCGCCGCCTAACAGCCTGAACGATCGTATCGGTCATCGGCGCGTCAGTGAAGAAAGATCCTCGCCACGCAACGGGGCGTACACGGCCGGTCTCGGGGTGCGGGAACCAGATGCTCGACAAGTCGTGCGGGTCGACAAGAAAGGGAACCTTGTTGTCGTCGTCCCTGAACTGGCCCCGTGCGACATTCCGGAAATCATCGAGTAGCTTGCCGTCGTAGACCATCTCAGCAAACTCGACACCTGCGACTCCGACTGTGCCCCACTTGACCGGAAGCATCTGATAGATCATGTCTGCACGCTGCGGTACGTCGATACGGCCGGTGACGTCGAGCATGATGTCCCAGAGCTCCAAAGGACTGGTGCGAGCGGTGGGCTCACCACCGATAACCAAGCCTGTGTGCCACGACCGGTGGTAGTCCAAGGCGACGAATCGCCGAAGGTGTTCTTCCAGTTCGGCGGCCGTGACCAATGCCTCCTCGGCGACCAATCGGCCGCGCTCCGAGGTATTGCGACCTTTGTAGCCAGGGAGCTGTTGAACGGCCCGCTGTAGCGTCTCGTGCCAGCGTTCAACGTGGGGGTTGTCCGTTGGCTTTTTCCCGCGACTGAGCAACAAGTCAATCCCGAAGTCACGCAGAATCGCGCGGAAGTGATCGGACACGAAGATCGAACCGTGGTCGGCGCGGATCGCGTCCGGCATGACGCCAGGGATGTGGTGCTCTCCTTGAAGCGTAGTGAAATCGGGTGCAACACTTCTGCGCCCAACCTTGACCGCGACATCAGAAGCGTCGACGACTTGGGGCAAACCGGCCCAGCGCCAGTGACTGATGGTGGTGCCCTCCACCATCATCGAGAACGGGCGGCAGATGTCGTAAAGAAGTAGCCCGGCATCGATTCCATCGGCGCTCTTCGGCACCACGCGCAGTGCGAGGATCACTCTGGTGGCGACGTCGATCGCAGTGAGGATTTCGACGCTGAAGGGTCGCCCGAGAAGCGGGTCATATACGAGGTTATCCGCCCTCGTGGCGTCGATGGCGACTATTTGCCCAGGCCTGATTGCGGGGAAGTGCTCTTTGCCCGATACGCGCTGTAGCGACCGGCTTCTCTGGGTGCGGGTTGTTGCGCCCGCGCCCCGTTTGAGGTGCGCGAGATACTCTGCCGTCAGGCGCTGCGGCGTGGAGACATTCACGTGCCCTGCACGCTTGAGCTCAACCTTGATCCGCCGATCAAGCTCGCTGATGTTGACGTCCTGAGGTGGGCCCTTCGTAGTGGTCCAGTTGTTGTGCGACTCTGTTGCCCGAGTGTTTGGGCAGGAAGAATCGACGACGACATGGCAGGTAGCAAGCGCCGGCGGCATACGCCGGATCAGATCATCCGCAAGCTGGCCGAGGGCAACAAGCTCCTCGGGACCGGGCAGGAGTTGGCTGAGGTGTGCCGGCATCTGGAGGTCACAGAGTCGACCTGGCATCGCTGGGTGGCCCAGTACGGGGGCATGAAGGCCAATGACGTCAAACGCCTCAAAGAACTCGAAGCTGAGAACGCTCGGCTCAAGAAGTTGGTCGCCAACCAGGCCCTCGATATCGACATGCTCAAGGAGATTTCGTCGGGAAACTTCTGACCCCGAACCGCAAGCGCAGCGCCGTGACGATGCTGCGTGAGCGGTTCGGGGTATCTGAGCGGCGAGCATGTGCTGTGGTGGGCATCCACCGCTCCACGATGCGACTGCACCCAGCGCCGATCACCGCGGAGGAAGCCGAGCTGCGGTCCTGGCTACGTGGGTTTTCCACCGACCGGCCCCGCTGGGGCTGGCGACGCGCCGCGATCGCCGCGCGCAAAGCGGGCTTCACGGTCAACAACAAACGCATCCGCCGCCTGTGGCGTGAGGAGGGGCTGCGAGTTCCCCAGCGCCGCAGGAAGAAACGGCTCACCGGAATCGGGACCGCGGTTGGGGCGATGTGCCCAATCCGGCCGAACGTGATCTGGGCGATGGACTTCCAATTCGACACCACCGCCGACGGCCGAACCATCAAAATGCTCAACGTGATCGACGAGTTCACCCGCGAAGCCCTGGTGATCCACGTCGACCGCGTCATCAACGCCGATGGCGTGGTTGACGTTCTCGACCGCCTGGCCCTGATACATGGTCCACCGTGCTACGTGCGGTTCGACAACGGACCGGAATTCGTCGCTCACGCCGTCAACGACTGGTGCCGATTCAACGGCACCGGATCACTATTCATCGACCCCGGCTCCCCGTGGCAGAACGCCTGGATCGAATCGTTCAACGGCCGCCTGCGCGACGAGCTGCTCAACTCCTGGCGCTTTGACTCCCTGCGCGAAGCCCGGGTCATCATCGAAGACTGGAGGATCGACTACAACGCCAACCGACCCCATTCGGCCCACCACGGACTCACCCCCGCCGAGTTCGCCCTACAGTGGACCACGACCCACCAACCTCAAGCCGCATAGCGACTGGACCATCGAATGGGTCCCCCTCAGTCCGCCCGATCTCCGTCCAGGGTGGCGAAGACCAACTCAGCAACAGTCCGATAGCGCTCATCGATTCGCTCCCACGTCTGTTCGCGACGCAGGGATCTGGCATCGAGGAGCCCGAGTAGTCCGTCGCGTTTCCAAGCACGCACCCAGTTGCGGATGGTGCTGTCGACCGGAGCCGATCGCTTGATCTCACCGTTCGCGATGCGGCGTTGTAGGGCACGATCTCCCGCAGCTTCTTGCTGCAACGCGACCGCCATCGCGCGACAGCGCGCCGCCTCGGAGACGCCGAAGCCTTCACCGAAGGGTGGGCGCGGTTCGCCGTCGCGCGCGAGTTCGGCGTGACCGTCCCGGTAGCCGGTCAGTATCTCTTGCACGATTTCAAGTTTGTCGAGGGCGGCTCGGCGCGTTTCCTCAGACAGGCCATCCCAGTACGGGCGGAGCGCCGGTCTGATTGGCGCTACATCGCCATCGACCACGAGTCGCACCTCGGCGAGTTCGGGCCAATCGACGTGCAAGGAATCGCCGACGCTGGTGCGGAGGTCTACGCCGGCCGCTGATACCGCTGTCACCAGACCGGTTCCCCACTCAGTCAGAAGTCGGCCACCGACCTCAACCACTGTGCGACTTGTGTCCATTACGCCACCAGTCCTGCGCGCACTGGCGTTTCCATCGTCAATCGCTTCGAGAGGTTGGTATCCAGTTCGCCGGACCAGACCATGTGCCAGACCACGGCGATGGCCTCCCCGTTTCCGGTATCCAGACGAAATAGGGAGCCCAGAGTCGCGGCGTCGTTACTTGCTTCCTTCCCGATCTCGCCAGCCACCTGGTCATACCAGGAAGGCCTTCGGCGGTAGCCGTGCAGCCACAGAAGGTTTAGGCGTTCTACGCGGTCGAGCCCGTTGAATACCTCGTGGCGCCATCCCACATTCGCGCAGGCGGCCTCGACCATTGCGACCTGAAGCTTGAATTTGTCGTCCATCTTGTGCGGCAGGCGTGCATTCCAGAGCGTTACCGACCCGGTGTCGTCAAGGCTGAGTAAGTCGGGCGTGTTTTTCGCCGAGGACGATCCGCCCCGCTTCAGCTGACACGGTTGCGGTACCAGCGCGACGACATCGTGGAGCCGGTCCAGGCGTCGCAAGAGGTCATGCTCGAGGCCCGACTCGAGTTCAAGGTGGTCGCGCATGGTCAGTGAATACGCAGTGACCGGTATGTGCCGTTGTCGCTCCGACGATCGAGGCTTGCGAATCGGAACTACACGTGCAAGATCCGGCGGACCGTCAGACTGCCAGTTCCACACACGGGACACCTTGTCGCCAGCGAATCGGAACCGCCAAGTCACCGCCGCGCCGGAACTCTCGGTCAAGTGACACCTCCGCTTCGGCAGGAATTAGCAGCAAATCTAGCAAGAAATCGAGGTCGGAGAGCCGCTAAGGGAGGAAGTCGACAAACGGTCAGCGAGGCATTTCGCGTGATAGGCCGACGTCTCCTCCGCCCCATCAGCGGTCCGTGTCGGAAGGTTGCTATAGGTTGCTCCCATGGCCAAAGGCGATCAGGTCGCGCCGTCGACGAAGTTCGAGCAGACGCTGCGGGCATCGGCTCAACTGCCGGGTGTGCAGATCAACCGGGAGGCCTTCCTCCGCAGAGAGCTGAAGCGATACTGCACCGACGAGCAGATCAAACTCGCTATCGCCACAACACCGGCCGAAGCAGGCGTAACACCTCAAGTGATCGACAAGATCGCCAACAGCGTGATCAAGTACGAGACCGGCAAGGTGACGACACTTTCCACGGCAGCTGGCATCCCCGGAGGCCTCGCAGCGATCGGCACGGTCCCGGCCGATATCGCACAGTACTATGGCTACCTTCTTCGCGTCGTCCAGAAACTCGCCTACATCTACAGCTGGCCGGAGCTCTTCGACGACAACGCCGACGGAATGGACTCCGCGACCGAAAGCATGCTCACGCTGTTCATCGGCGTGATGTTTGGCGTGAACGCGGCCCAGGCCAGCGTGGCGCAAGTCTCGAAGTTGATCGCAAGTGAAGTGGCCAGGAAGCTGCCGCAGAAGGCTCTCACCAAGGGTGCGATATATCCGGTGGTCAAGAAGGTTGCAGGGCTCCTGGGCATTCAGATGACCAAGCAGGTCTTCGCCAAGAGCGCAGCCAAGGTCGTGCCGCTGGTAGGAGCGGTTGTCTCGGGAAGCCTGACCTTCGTCACGTTCATGCCGATGTCGAAGCGGCTCCAGAAGCACCTCGCAACCCTTCCGCTGACCAAGCCCGGTCACGGAGTCACCACACAAGCGCCGAATCCGCCGAGCACATCCCCAAAACCAGCGCCAACGTCATCTGCGAATTAGACGAGCTCATCCCACTGGCCAATCGCCGATGGCCGGCCGCCAGACGCCGGTCACTTCAGACCCTTCGTCGCCCGGTTTCACCGCGCAATCGGCGATTCCCAGGCATAGATTGCCCGGCAAAATTAGCAGGAAATCACGCGAAAACGCGGGCTACGGGCAACGCTCGACCGACCATGTTTGCCCTAGTCAGGGCGGTTCTTACGCCGTGATCAGGCTTGTTAAACAAGCTGGACCACCTTGTTAATCTTCGCTGCATCTCGACACATCGAAAGCCGCACGTCGTCGGTCGCTCTCTACTCCGCCATCTTGTCGCTTATGATCTATGCGCGGTTGGCCACGAGAATTCGCTTTCTCGCAGCGTCTCGGGCAAAAGGCCACCTCAACACACTTTTACGGTTGCGACGCTGTCGTATCTGCCTTGTACGCTGGCTGTATGGCCACACTCGGAGATCGATCGCTACCCGTCACCTGGACCGCTGAGGTGTCCTCGGCCGCGCCGGCCCCCAAGCTCAGTGACGCCACCGCCGCCAAGATCACGCAATCGATGGCCGCATCGCGCTCGGAGAGCACGCTGAAGGCTTATGCCTCGGCCTGGCGTCGGTTCGATCAGTGGTGCGAGGTCGGTGGTCACACCGCTCTTCCTGCGCACCCAGCGACTGTGGCTGCCTATCTCGTCGAGGCGGCCGAGACGCTGGGTGACAACGGTGAACGCGCGTACGCGCCGGCCACGATGTCCAAGTGGGTCGCCTCGATCGCACACATCCACCGCAGTGGCGGCTATATCAGCCCCACTGATCACGAAGCTGTGCGTTCGACACTGGCGGGGATCCGGCGCACGTATGCCGCGGCCGGTGAGCGTCCGCGCAAACAGATGGCTCCGCTCCTGGTCGTCGACATCGTGACGATGGTCAACGTCGGCCGCGAGGCGGTCACCGGATGGGCCAGCGAGGTCCTCGAGCGGCGAGACAGTGCTCTGCTTCTCATGGGTTTCGCCGGTGCGTTCCGTCGAAGCGAGATGGTCAGGCTGCGATGCGGTGATGTCGCCGTTCATCGACTCGACGGTCTACATATTCACCTGCGCAAGTCCAAGACAGACCAGGTGGGCCACGGCGCTGTCCGGGCGCTGCCGTTCACGGTGTCGCACGCCAGCTGTCCGCCCTGTGCGGCTGTGCGCTGGTGGGAAGTCGTAGCCGCCCATGAGCGCGGCGGCCGCGCCGCGGTGATCCGCCTCCTGCGCACCGCACCCGATTTCACTGATCATGTGTGCAGGAACAGCTTGCCGCGAGTTCCCCAGTCCACGCCGTTCTTTCGCGCCATTGCCAAGAACGGGAATCTGTCAACCGCAGCGCTCTCGGGTGCTGCAGTGCACGCTGCGGTCCGGCGCCGCGCGGGCGCTGCCGGCTACGACGAAGGCCTCGTCGCTTCACTCGGAGGCCACTCTCTGCGAGCAGGTTTCGTGACTCAAGCTTTCCGCAATGGCGCAGACGCTCACGCCATCATGCGCCAGACCGGTCACAAGTCGACCGGGATGCTCGAGGTCTATGCCCGCGAATACGCCCCGCTGATGGGTAACGCCGTATCGGACATCGGCCTCTGATGAACGCCGCACCGACTCTCGCCGCACGTGATCGTGCCGTGTGGTCTCTCTTCGACGACTGGTGCGCCGGCAGTGATCGGCTGGCTCTCCCCGCCACACCGGACACCCTCGCACGCTTCATCACCGAGAATCCTGCCGCTGCGTCGACGCAGCGTCGCAGGATCACCGTCATCAACTCGGTGCATCGCACTACCGAACATCCGGCGCCCGGGGACGCCGAGACTGTCCGACAAATGGTCAACCAGACGCGCGCCGAACGACTGGCGCGGCTGACGGCAGACGTCGCCGGTGTCATCGACCGCCTACCCGCCGCTGGGTGGACCGCTGGACTGTTCGGTCGCCGCGATGGTCTCCTGTTGCTGTTGGCGGCCGCCGGGTTGAGCTTTGAGCAGATCAGCGCTCTGCGACGAGCTGACTTGAGCGCGGCCGGCGACACCCTTGTCATCGAACGCCACCGGATCATCCTCACCGCACCGCCATATCCGGGCAGTGTCTCTCCAGCCCAGGTGTACCGGCGGTGGGCCCAGATTCTCGACTTCCAGGACCGGGCCCCATCCACCCGGCTGCTGGCCAACAGGCTCGACGCCGACCGCCTACCCACCGAGTTCTCTCCGCGCTCATTGACTGATAGGGCTCTCGCACAACAGCAATCGGCCCCGATCTTCACTCCCATCGACCGGTGGGGGCACACTCCCTTCGATCGATCCGCGTTGTCAGCGCACTCGATTGCCGGGATCGTGGCTACTCATCTGTCGGGGCGTTCGCCTACCCACCGGCAGTACCGTCCTCGAGTTCGTCACGACGACGTGCCCGAGCCGTACCAACCGCCGACGTACCCCGAGACTGTTCTCGACGACGGCTACTACGATCGCGGCCTGCAAGCACGTCGGACGGCCCAGGCTTCCCTGACCGATGTCGTTGATGTCCTCGACGATGTCGAAGATCGGGCCGACGAGATCATGGAGAAACTACTCGCCGTCCTCGACGGCCAACTCTGAACCGGAAACGGCGAGTCCCTGGCCGATTGACGTGAGCCAGGGACTCGCTGTGGACCGTCTCGATCACCAACTCTTGGTCAGGAAATCCGACTCGCGTACCGGCGGGACATTGACCCAGATGCCAGTCCCTACGACCTGTTTCACCGTTTCAGATGCTGCTTCGGTGTGGAAATACTTGCGCTTGCTTGCCTCGATACGGGTCCAGTCCATGACTGACCGGACATGCTCGGGGTGGACATACCCCTTGCAGGTCGCCAAGAGCAGGCACGTTCTGTCCACGATGTGGCGGCAGTTCACGTCGGACACCGACCAGACGCCCTCGATGCCGTCGAGCTGGTATGGCTGGGCGTAGTCCACACCCATGTGGGTGCTCAGGACCTTCCCTGTGCCACGTTCCACGATGCGATCGCTCCGCAGCTTTCGGGCCAGACAGCTGACTCGGAAGACTGTGTCTCCCAGTTCTGCCGGATCGGCAACAAAACGGGTCCTCGCGACGAATGCTGTCAGCTCGTCACTGTCGATGCGAACCTGTACCCCTGCCCCGATGTCATGAAAGAGATTGGCTTTCACGAGTTCGAAGACCTTCTTACTGGTGACTGTCGGCGCGCCGCCGCGGGTGGCGAGGTGCTCGGCCAGGAACTGGGCCGACTGTGTCGTGCTGAGGGCGAAACCCATGACTCATCCTTCGGGGCTTGACCGCCGGAGGCTCGATCGCTCGATTGCGATCAGGGACTACCTTTCCGGCGGAGACACAAGGTAACACACATTGACCCGAAACGTTACAGGTATTGAACTGCTGCGATACCGCTGCCCCGGTCGTGAAGACATCTGCCGGGGCAAGGCCCCGGCCGGAAACGTGGGTGACAACCTCACCGGGAGTGCGTGCGATCGCAGCCCTCTGTTGGCCTGCCGGCCGTAGTCAAGGAGACCTCCATGGGACTACTCATGACCCCGTCCACCACCGACCTCGTTACCGGCGACGCCACCCCCGCGTTCGGGCCGCTCTCGATCACCGCGATCTCGGTCGATGAGGCCGTCGACCGCATCGTCTCGTCGACGGCGCCCATCTCGAAGGCCGTGAACGGACACCGGAACCCTGAACGCATCGCTGAGTTGATTCGATCTCGCCTTGCCGACGGCAACGGGGCGACGACAGCGACGATCTTCGCTGCCCACCAGCGCCCAATCACAGCGATCTCAGGTGTCGTCGTCGGCGTCACCGATCAGGTCGTTCAGTTCGCTGACGAACACAAAAGCCTTCGCACCTGGCCGATCGCAACCGTCATTGCTCTGATCGCAGACTGACCGGCCACTCGAATACCTCCCTCCCACAACACAATCGCGAGGACATACATGGACGCGACGGATGCACTACTGGCGATTCAAGACCTCATGGATGGGGTGATCTGGACACCGGACACCCTCGAGACCATCGCAGACATCATGCGCTCGGCCGGATACCACATCGAGGCTCGCAAGTAGTCACGTCAAACGCCTGCTTGCGGGTGCCACAGCATCTGGGATCTCCGTCCCTGCAGCAGAAACGACAAACTTCGGTCCGCATCGGCGAAGGCCGGCGGCCACGACTGGAGGCCAAAGTGAACACATCTGACATGTGGCTCGTGTACATCGACGGACGCGGCGAGCAACACACCCAGCACTGGAATGACGTCGTCGACTCGGGCAGTCTCATCGACCCCGACACCGGCGAGGACATGGACGTCGTCGGCTGGACCGAGGGAGAGAACTGACATGGACATCACAGACATCGCTGCGCAGATCGAAACGACTGGAGCGCACCCAGTTTCGTCGATCAAGACGAGGCCGCCATCGAGTTCTGGCAGAACGCCGCAGACGAGGTCTGCTGACGTGTCCGCAACCGAGTACGGAGTCTTCAACGACGAAGGCATCCTCGAGCAGGACATGTGGTCCCGCGACGAAGCACTTGCGACCCTGGCGGCCCATTACCCCGACGACCCCCACGTCTACGTCGGTGAGGTGTGTGGGGACTGCAGAGCGAGCGAGCACGGCCTCGACGGCTGCGAAGGCTGCGTCGACAACGACTGATTGTGTGTGCCATTGTGCTGCCTCCAATTTCGACTCATCGCCGTGTCCTCGCGCTGCACACACGCTCCCTGCTGACCGCCCGGATCGGCTCCATGCCACGAAGCCCACTACCTGAGAGAGGCGACGTTTCATGACCCTCGACCCTTCTGCTTTCATCACCGCAGCCGACGTACCCGAAGCCCTTCTGGCTGATAAGTCACACGAGGAATGGCAACCGTCGCGCTGTTCTTGCACCTCCATCCGAGAAGGCGCCGGCGGCATCTCGTACTCCCTCGAGATACTTGGTGTGAACTGCGATGCCTGTGAAAGCTTCAGCGACAACTGCGAGCATGTCGACTGGTGGAACTCCTTAACCCGTGAGGAGCGCATCGATGAGATCGTTCAGTCTCACAACTCTATGGCCGCCGCCCGCGCGGACATCTCTGGAGAAGAACCGCCGTTCTGACCTCGCGGTCCGCACTCCAACCCCAGGCACTACCGACAACGGCCAGGCCGCACTGTGACGTGCAACCCTTCAGCAGCCCACCCCTCAGCCGCGTTGCCGCACTGAGGGGTGGTGCTCTCCACCCTTCTGAACGATCGAGGACCACGCGTAGTCCGTCCGCGCACCTCCAGACCCGAGAAAGAACTCCCTCTATGCACCACATCACGCTGAATCTTGATGCGAGACAACCCCTCGCAACTCCCCAGTGGATCGAACTGGATCAACGATTCCGCACCCTGGACCACACGGTGTCGGCCAACCAGCCAGCGCTGATGGCTCTGGTCCGCGAACTCATCGAGAGCCTGCACGCCCCGGCTCACAGCCGAGTGCTGCAGCTCGCCGAGTCTCCGTCGACGATGGTCTACATCTTCGCCGACTTCCATTGCGACGAGGACGGCGACATCACCAACGACAACCATCTGTCGCTGTCGGTGATGCTCGGCCGAGCACCGTTGATCATGGATTCTGGGATCAACGATGTCCGCGATCTCCCCCTTGCTCCAGACACCGCTGCTCTCGGCGTGGCCGTTGTACTGACAGCCGTCGTCGATTACATCAACGCTCTGATCCGTCGCGCCATCGAGGCCTTCTCCACAACCGAACCTGAGATGGCAATCGAGCGCATACCCGCCGCCGCAGGACACCAGAGGTAGACATCGACGTCGCGCCCTACCGAAAGCCCTTCACCGTGACGAATCACGAACCGCTCGCTGCACGGATGCGACCCAAAACACTCGACGATCTGGTCGGGCAAGACCATCTGACCACGCCGGGTTCGCCATTGCAGCAACTCATCTCAGGATCAATCGCCGCACCCTCTGTTCTTTTGTGGGCGCCGCCGGCGACCGGTAAGACGAGCACAGCCCGCATCATCGCGGAGAACACCGAGAGCCGCTTCGTCGAGCTCTCGGCGACAAGCGCAGGCGTCAAAGAAGTTCGGTCTGCTGTTACCGAAGCCCAGGCAGGCCTGGCCGCAGATCCGCCTGTGAGTACCGTGCTCTTCATCGACGAGATCCACCGGTTCTCGAAAGCCCAGCAGGATATTCTCCTGCCGGCGGTGGAGTCAGGCACAGTGTCGTTGATCGGCGCGACCACTGAAAATCCCAGCTTCTCTGTGAACCCGGCTCTGCGTAGCAGGGCGATCTTGCTGCGCCTGAAACCGCTATCGCAGACGAGCATCGTGTCCATCTTGACCGCGGCCGTCGACAGCCCGCGGGGCCTCAATTCGTCGGTCGAGCTTCCCGACGACCTGGCCCTCCTCATCGCCGGACTCTCCCCCGGAGACGCCCGGCAAGCCCTGACCGTCCTCGAGCTCGCCGCCGCGGCTGCGCGCGCCGACAGTCGCCGATCGCTGTGCGCCGGCGACGTCGAGAGCATCGCGCCCGCGGCGCTACTGCGCTACGACCGCGGCGGCGATCAGCACTACGACATCGTCTCTGCGCTGATCAAGGCTATGCGTGGCTCGGATCCCGACGCCGCGTTGCACTGGCTGGCTCGGCTGATCGCCTCCGGCGAGGACCCTCGTTTCATCGCCCGGCGAATTCTCATCCACGCCTCCGAGGACGTCGGGATGGCTGACCCCACCGCCATCATGGTCGCCCACGCTGCGAGTTATGCGGTCGCAACGATCGGCCTACCAGAGGCACGAATTAATCTGGCCCAGGCCGTCATCCACCTCAGCACCGCCCGCAAATCGAACTCAGTGATTGCTGCGATCGATGCAGCTATGGCCGACGTTGAGGCCGGCCGCACTGGGCCGGTCCCCGCTCATCTTCGTGACGCCCACTATCCGGGTGCCCAGGCCCTGGGGCACGGTCGCGGGTATCTCTATCCCCACGACTACCCGCATGGTGTGGGTCCGTCACAGCAGTACGGCCCGGACGGCCTTGAACTGAACTACTACTCCCCGACCAGCCACGGTTCAGAGGCTGCGGTGGCTCATGCGATGTCGGTTGTGGCCCATCTACGCCATCCCCCACATTCCGATACCAACCCCGACCTCACCTAACTGAAAGGCAGGCAATGTCCAACACACTGATCCACAACGAGATCAAGCAGATGTTCCGAATCATGGGCAAACACAGCCGCTTTGGGGCAATGGACACCGAGCCTCGCGGCGCGTTCGCCCAGATCCTTCACGACTTCCAGGCCGGCACGGAACCGTCGATCCCTGCGACTGCTGAGGGCTGGGGCCTGTTCACGAGCATGGAAGGGTCCGAGCGGGTGGCCACTCTCCTGTCGGATCAGGCCCACAAAGTCATCGCCGTCGCCAACTCCGACTATCGAGCCTTTCGTGAAGTCGCCCCTCGCTTCATCGACGAGCTGTAGTCTCCCCGGCGCGATACTGGTATTGAAAGGCCCTGATCTTCCTCCGGGCTTCTCAACTGGGCGAGCTCCTGATCGACCCGATCAGGCTGTTTGTCTTGCGGATTATCGACGTGATGGCGCGCTCATCCCCGATCTCACGGAGCGGGTACACGGCGACCCGCTACGCGCCAGCTACGATCGAGCCACAGTCGCGACTTATAACTCAGGAGATACGCATGGCAGGCGATACCGTCATCACCGTCATCGGCAATCTGACCGCCGACCCGGAACTGCGGTTCACGCCGTCCGGCGCAGCGGTTGCCAACTTCACGGTGGCTTCCACTCCGCGCACCTTCGACCGCCAGACCAATGAGTGGAAGGACGGCGAAGCGCTGTTCCTCCGCTGCAACATCTGGCGCGACGCCGCGGAGAACGTGACCGAGAGCCTGACGAAGGGATCCCGGGTGATCGTGCAGGGACGGCTCAAGCAGCGGTCCTACGAAACCAAAGAGGGCGAACGACGCACGGTCGTGGAACTCGAGGTCGACGAGATCGGCCCCTCACTGCGGTATGCCACCGCCAAGGTCAACCGCGCCTCGCGCGGTGGCGGTGGTGGCGGCGGATTCGGGTCCGGTGGCGCCGGCGGTAGCCGCGGCGGCGGGAACTCGAACCAGCAGGTCGCCGACGATCCCTGGGGCAGCGCACCCGCCAGCAGTTCGTTCGGCGGCCACAATGACGAGCCTCCGTTCTGAACCAGTTCAGCTCGGACAAGCAGAATCCCGCCCCGCTCAGGATATTTGAGCGGGGCGGGATTCTTTTTCTGCGCGGCCTCAATCAACGAGTGGTCATCGTTCGCCGGGATCGGTGGCCTCAGTCGTCTCAGTCGTCTCAGCCTGGCCGCCGCCGAGCTGAACGATCAGGTACTTGGCCATGTATTCCACAGAGTTCAGGTTCCCGACGAGGTCCTTCGACGTGTAGGCGCTTGTGTGTACGTTGCTCGCGATGAAGGAGCTGAAATCGACGGCGTCGGTAGCCAACTGGCCGAGGTCCTCCATGTTCTGCACGCCGCCTACGCTCTGAGCAAGCTTGGACGTCATGTTGAGCAGGTCCCCGCTCACGGCGCTGGTCCCGGTCTTCTCGACCGGCCGACCCAGGAGCCCACCGAGCACCGACTGGACTCCTACCGACCCGATGTCCAATCCGATCGGTACCAGCTTGATGGCTTCGGCGGGGTTGCCCTTGACGACGGACCAGGCAACTTCCTGTGCAAGACCGACGTTGTCGGCCAGCCGCTTGATGTCGACCTGTGCGAGTACCCGCATGACCTGTGATGCGATGGCCGACACCCCGTACGGGTCCGGGATCATCGCGACCATGTCCGCCGCCATCGGCATGATGTCGGTGTTGGCGCTCGCCGCGAGGTCCACCCACGGTTCGAGCAGCACATTGAGTTCTCGTGCGCTGGTGTGCGCCGCGTTGGCGTCCATCGCAGCCAGCTGCGAACCGAGCAGAACCACCTTGTCAAAAATGCCCTGGTAATCGGTCGACAGCACCGTCGTGAGCGCCATCAGTGACGTATCGATGACCGTCGACACTTTCAGGCTGCCGAGGACACCTGTCGCTGCAGCGAGATTCGAGCGATCGGTGCTGCTGACCGCTTCACTTTCGGATGCGACGGTGAGCCCCATCGACGCTAGGTTCTTCAATGCCTCGCCGCCGGTGCTCAGGCTGCTCATATCGCCGCCAGCAAGACCTGCGGTGGTCTCTGCAATTGATGCCGTGTTCGAAATGAGACTGCCCAGGTCGACACCGTCGAGTGTGTCGAGGACGTCGGCAGTCTGTGCTCCCGGTGTGCCGTTCTTCTCGGCTGTGAGAAGTGTTCGGGCGCCGTTCTTGTCGGCGAAATTCTTGATGTCCGCCGTTGAGCTGTAGGTCTTGTTCAGGCTTGCTGCGAGCTCGCCGATCTTGTTGAGCTGATCCTTCGACGGAGTGTCGGCCCCTTCACGAGTCAGTGCCGCGGTGCGGTTCTTGAGTTCGGACGCCTTGTCTCCAATGGCAGTCAGGTCGGTATCTCCGAAGTCGGAGACGAGACTGTCCAGGCCGTTCTCCCCGGCCGGTGTCTCACCGCTGAGAGGTGTCACCTCATCGGTGGTTGCACCAGTGACCGCTTTGCCGATGATCCCTACGAACGGGTTCGCAGAACTGGTGTTGCAGTACATATCCTGCTCGTCGCACACCCATTTGATGCGTCCCTCGAGCGAGCCGTACCCGCCCTTGCGTTCGCCGGCGACCCCTGCGCCGTCGACCTTGGTTCCGACCAGTTTCTCGTTGCCCCGCTTAGGGTCGGCGAGCAGCGCCACTGCCCGGACTGTTGCCGCGGGCACGGGGCCCTCGCCGTGTCCGATGTGCCATGCGACGTCGCCGGCCACTTCGGCTCCTTGGCTGTAGCCTGCCAAGCCGACCTTCGACCGAGGGCACTTAGCCATCAGCCCCGCAGTCTTGCGGACACCCTCGCTCTTACTTCCCTTGTACGACAACCCCTTGTTGTAGGCGCTGGCCGAGTACGGCACATAGACCACAGTGACCTTCTCGCCGAACTCCCGCTCGAGCTCCTGGCCGACCTTCGCCAACATTCCCGCTGGCTTGCTCGGGTTCGCGTTCGTCGTAGTCTCTGAGGTTCCAGGAACCAGGTACACCATGTACTCGGTGCACCCGTCTCCGAATCCCTCAGCAGCCGCAGTGGGGAGGCTGACCGCGGTCCCGCCGAGCACCAGGATCGTGGCCACCATCGTCGTTACCACTCGCACCGCACTACGCTTCAGTTGTTCAAGCGCTGCCATGGACATCTCCCACCTCATCTATGTCTGCCGACAAACGCCCCCGACAAATTCCACCCCAGCTGGACTATCTGCGAGCCTACCAAATAATCGCCTGTACCTGCTAAGACAGGCTCGGCCAATATTTTCCGGGAGAATCGATAAGGCCCGCGACCTGTTAGTCGCGGGCCTTACTCTTTGCGATGATTCTGTGGTGCTAGAGGTTCAGAATTCGTAGCCGTTGTCTCTCGCATGCTGGACGGCCTTGTTGCCTGTCAGATTCAGGCTGTAGGTGACCTGAGCTTCCGGGGTGGCCGATCCCTCTCGCTCTTCTGCGTCCTTCTGGGCATCGCGGCTGCTGTCGCGAAGATCGGCCGCTTCGAGCTGTGAGAGCGTTCGCTCCTTCATCGCCAGCGCGCGCTCAATGCCGTCACCGCCGAGCTTTGTCGCCGCGGCGGCGCGCTGCTGGCGCGCTGTCTCGGCCTCATTCTTCGGTGTACCCATGCTCTCCGAGATCATGTTCCTCAAGATTCCCATTGCTCTCACCTCGTATCTGATTGTGATCGAACATCAGTTCTTATTGTCAATCTATGTCGCCGTAATCAGCCCTGGCTCAAGCGCCGAGTTCTGGCCCAGTGCTCCGGTCCCTACTCCGAGGCGAATTCCCGTGAACCTGTTGCCGAGTGCGCATCGGCGGGACCTTGTCGGCGGGTCGGCTTGGCACAGGCTGAGGAGCCGGGCCGGTTGATCCGGTGTTGACCGGATCCGGCGCCCACCGCTGTGCCGGCCTACTGGGTGGGACGTTCTGGGCGCCCCCGCGCTTCGGCGTAGCCGCACTCTGCGACGACTGGGGCGTGGTTTCCGACGGTGGACCTCCACGCCCCACTGTCGGAGTTGCCTGCGGCACACCGGCTTCTCGCCCAGACCTTCGACGGGAGCCGGCCGAACTCAACCGTGCCTCAGCCGCTTCCATGTCGGCCCGCTTGGCAATCTCCTCCTGATACCCCGACCAGTCAGCAGGTACGGGCTTCATGCCCAGCGGCACACGTTCGACGGTCTCATAACCACGGGCCCGCCGCTGTACGTTTTCCTCTGGCCTGACCAGCCGCCACACTGCGCGCGGCGGCGTCGGCGGACGGGACTCCGTCCCGCTGGGCTGCTGCTTGTCAACGCCTTGCCGGACCGGCTGCGGACGGTCAATGGTGTCGACCCGCGCCGGGCCGGCGCCCTCACGGCCGACGACGCGCGCACGCGCGTTCTCCGCATCGAGCACCGCCTGGTGCGCCCGTGGCCCCCAAGGGGCCAACGCCGTGGCGCGAGGTTGCTGCACTCCCAGATCGCGCGGAGCCTCAGGCTCTTTACCCGGTCCTGTGTAGTCGGCCATCTGAGCGGCGTGCGTGGGATTGCTCGGGTTGAACACAACAGGCTTCAGGGGTGCGGGTCGACCTCGCTCCTTGCCCCGTTTGACCATCTCTGCGACAGCCTCGTTGTGGCTCTCTCCGAACTCCCGGGCCATCGCCGCGACGACCTCGGGCTCCGACGATTCAAAAGCAGTCATGCCGTTGAGCAAGGCGTTGGCCGCGACCTTCTGACGAATTTCCTCGGTGATACCGTCGTCGGCCATCGCGGCGAACGCTACTCGGCTCCGCTGGGCGCATGCCGCGGCCCGATCTCGTGAGGCTCCGCCGACTCCGGTGTTGTCGAGTTTTGTGTCGCGCAGCTCCCAGGCCGCGAGGTGACCGATCACTGCTTTGCGCAACTCAGCCGGTCCACTCTTTGCGGCCAGCTGCAGGTCCTGAAAAATGAGGGCGCCCAGGGCGTCCTGATGGCTGCGCGCGTCCTGGACACTGCGCACGGTGAAGAACGGGGACTCGGCGCTGTTGAGCATTCCGCCGGTTGCCAGCGCCCATTGGCCACCCCAGGTGAGCGTGGCTGCGCCCCCAGCACCGGGCGTCGTGGTTTGCGCGCTCGGTCGAAGGCTGCCGCTAGCGGTCTCGGTAAATTGTGCGAGCCTGAGGTCCTCGTCGTCCTCTGTGTGTCCTGTCAGCGTGCGTGCTGTCGCTATCACCACCTGGGGGTCGAGTTTCTGTGACTTCCACACCTGTGTGAGCTCGTCGACGGTCTCGCTCAGCGCTGTCAGGACGTACCCCTCATCAGCACCCTCACGAATCGCGACGTAGGCGTCCTCGTGGATCTGCAGCAACGACATTGCTGCCGATTCCGTCGAGAACGGAACTTCCTCGGACCCCTGCAGGACTGCTGAAACCTGATCGAGCATTTCTCTGTCTGCCCGCTGGGCCTTGGTCTTTGCCAGCTCGACAACCGCTCGACTACTACCCAACGGGACCTTCGCGGTGTCCTCGAAGTTCTTCGCTCGGATGAAGCGCAACGCGTCGTTGATCTTCGTGTTGTAGTCGGCTGTCAATTCACGAAAACGAGGGCTCAGTGCCCACATGACTGCGGCGCTCGATACTGACTCGATCAGTGTGCTCAGGTCTATTCCCTGTGCCAGCGGTTTGATGCAGTTCAGCGCCATCAGCTGCGTGTACTGATCGTGACGCGCACTGAGCAGTCCTGCCCGCTCCTTGGGCGTGCGTGTGGCGTTCTCGCCGGAGAACAGCCGGTTACCCACCGACTGGTCGCGAAGCCCTTTCCTGATCGCCCGCCTGCGGTCTACGGCCTCGCGCGCTACTGCCGCTCGCGAGGCTTCCGTCGGCGGCTGTGTGTTCGGTGCCGGCGGTCCGGGAATCACGTCGGCGAATACGTTGTCGCCGAGTTCGACACCATCAGTCATCTCGATCTCGAGCTCGGGTTCTTGCATAGGCGAGGGTGCCGGTTCGGGCTGGCCCTTCTCGATCCCGCGAGGTTGACGCTTTTTTGTCGCCGATGCCTGCACGGGGTCGGCGGGCTGCTTCTGGATCGGACTTTGCGCCCCGGTCGGTGCTGTCATCACTGTCTCCCCATTCTCAACGGGGACACCGGTGCGTCCCTGTGTCGATCGTTCGTGCGGTCTGGTCAACGCTGTCTGTCGGTGCTGCGTGCGCGCGAGAGCGACGCAAGCGCCTCGAGCTGCGCCGTGGGCGATGGTGTGTTCTCGCGCGCGGGGATCGTGTCGCCGATGCGCTTGCGGGACTGGTCCTGCTCAGGTTCCTCCCGCTCGACCTCGTCATCGACGGACGCCTCCACCGGAGTGCTTGTCGGTTGCTGGTGGAGCCCAGCGGCCTCGGGGTCCTGCATCTGCACGGCAACAATCCGGTCCTCGAGCGCCTTGTCACGTTCGGCACGCTGACGACGCAACTCTGCTACCCGCGCCAGCCCTTCCGGACTCGGTTCGGCGTTGAAGTCGACACCCATCTACGCCCCCAGCCCTTCGCTCTCAGACGTACGGTCTGCGGGTCTCACCAACGCCTGCGCCTCAGCCGCCAACCGATTCCACGCCGCCGTCGGCGCCCCGCGGTCACCTGCCTGGTTCGCCGCCATGGCCGGTGCGCGCACAGAAGTGTCGGCGGCCGCGACCGCCGGCAACGAGACTCGTTCCGCCTCCCGGGCAGGCCTGGTGGCGGGCGCCTTCTCGAAGGGATCTGGCCGCGACGAACTGCCCATACTCGCGCTGCGGGTGCGCGCGGTCCACTCCGAACGCCTCAGCTTGGGGCGATGCGCTGCGTAGGTGTCGGTTCGTCCGATCGCTGTGTATTCGATCGAATCTGAACGGTCGATACCTGTAGCCCTCAACTGCTCGTCGAGTGCGAGATTGTCGAGCACGGTGGTTGGCGCGAACGAGGCGTTCACGCCTTCGAACAGTTTTCCGCCGGCTTCGGCTGCTGCCAACACGTCGTCGAACTTGCCGCCGTAGGCCAAGGCATCGAGGGTCAGTGGTCGCGCGTAATCGGGCCAGTCTTCCCATGATTGGCGATCGGTTTGGAACATCGTGCCTGTTGAGTCGCTCAGCGCCGCAGCCATCGCTTCGACGTGTTCACGTGCAATCGGTACGCCCATGCCGGCTTTGTCGGCGTACATGCTCATGAACTGCTCGGTCCACTCTTTCGACGTCGCTTGTACCGGCTGACCCTGGTCGTCGCGGACGACGTCCCACCGGTGACGGCCGTTCTCGTCGGGTGCGACCGTCATTTTGTTGCCTCGCCACAGGTCTTTGGCCGCGCCGCTGATGATGTCGGCGCGGTAGGCCGCGTCAACCGGATCGTGTTTGGCTTGTAGCACCGATTGAGTTGCCGGGTAGCTGATCTCGCAGGCCGCGGTGATCAAGCCTTGGGCCCTGGCCAACTGGATCGCGCTTTGACTGATCGATCCGGCGATGCCGGTGATCTGAGACTTGAAGGCGGTCGCTGCTTGCGAACCTCGATACTTCTCGTCGAATGCAGCCGCATCGGGCATGCCGGCGTCGCGCCACTGCGTAACGATGCGTTCGCCGCTGACCTCGGTGACCGACTCCGGTTCGGCGCCCAAGTACTGCGCGTACTCGAGCAGTTTGTTCACGCTGCCCTTGCCGCCGCGCGTGTAGCAGCCTTTCACTGATTCCAGATGATCGCTGAGGTCGCCGAACCGCAGGACAACCCTGTTCGCGGTATCGGTGAAGCCTTCGCTATAGATCGACTCGCTCAATGCGGCCATCACGGCACGGTTGGCGTCGCAAAATTCTTCTGCACTCATCGTCCCAGCGCGGCGCGCGTACTCGTTGTCATTGGCTTCGCCGATCAATCCCTCCAGATCGGCTCTGCGTTCAGGGTTGTTGTGGCAGGCGACCTCGATGTCGAGTGAGGTGTGCAGGCTCAGCGGGTACACCTCGCGTTCACCGACTCGCTGCATCTCGCCTTGCGCGTCGCGTTCCCAGACCCCGATCGTTGTGCGCGCGCCCTTGTCGAGCAGGTTGGCTTCGACAGTCAGCTTGTCGAGGGCCTCGAAGTGAGCGAATGGGCTCAGGTTGCCGACCAGCCCCACCGAGTCCCCGTCGAAGTCGCCGTCCATGGACTTGACCGAGACCGGGTTGACCGCGACACCCGTCAATGAGTCATCAATGCTCACTCGCAGATAGCGGACGCCGCCGTCGCGCAGCACCGGGTCACGCCAGACCAGAACGTAGCCGTCGTCGCGGGGGGTTCCCGGAACGTAGGG
Source organism: Gordonia sp. KTR9 (assembly GCF_000143885.2). NCBI lineage: Bacteria > Bacillati > Actinomycetota > Actinomycetes > Mycobacteriales > Gordoniaceae > Gordonia > Gordonia sp. KTR9. The sequence goes on along the minus strand of NC_018580.1, from coordinate 78,409 downwards.
GACCCCAGCTTCCTCGGCGTCCTCGCGGGTCATCATCGGTACACCCAGTTCGACGGCCATCGCCGAATTCATCGCGATCTGGTCGACCTCTAGGCGTGGGTCGCCAGTCCACACCGCTGTCGCCGAGTGCGAGAGCCGGTTGGACATGATCGATTCCTTGAACATGTTCTTCTTGGATTCGATGCGTCGTGAGATCACATCGGCGCTGATCGAGTTGTACGACCGCTGCGCCTCGGCTTGACGTACCGCCATCTCTTCGTTGTGGCGGGCCTCCGCGGCGGCATCGCCTTTCTCGCGCGCCTCATCGCGCAGCCTCTCCGCCTCGACGAAGGCGGTCGCGCTTTCTGAAATCGACATGTATCGCTTGGTGTGATCGTGGCGGCTGACGGTGCCGTCGACCATGTCCTGCTCGCTACGCAATCGTGAACTCAGCACGGGCAGCACCCACCGTCCTGGGTTAGCGGGCGAGGCCGGCGTGGCGCCGCCAGCGGCGAGCTTGAGTTCGAACGGTAGTTCCATCAGGCCACCGCTGCGGCTGATCGCTTCGCCGAAGGCTTCTCCCATTGCCGCGTGGTTGATGCGGGGCAGCTGATCTTCAGGCAGCGTCTTGCTGCGAGCGAAACGGATCGGGGCCGGGATTTCGAACAACGTACGTTCTGCCAGTGCTTGCGGTGTCGGTTGCGAACGCAGCGATCCATCGTGCTCGACGTCGAGGCCGAGTACCAGCATGTACTCACGCACGTCGGCCAGGCCAGAGGTGTTGTCGCCGTAGAACTGTCGCATCACCTCGTAGGCACCCTGGCTCTGCAACGCCCACGCCAACTGGGAGGACGCCTTGCGCCCCTTGCCCTGGGCCATGGCTTCGGCGTCGTAGACATTGGTCTTGGCGTCGACAGCCATGTGGGTCACGATCAGGCTCAGTTCGCCCATACCCGCGGGTACGGTCTGCATGCGGCCGTCGTCACCGGGAGCCTGCAGATCCGACGCGGCGGCGATCATCTCGCGCGCTGTGCCGCCGTTGAATCGACTGATCGGTGAGAAGGGACTCATCACCACTTCGAGCTCGGGGTTGGCGGCGAACATCGCGACCTGCTCGGACAGTCCCAAGTCGCGTGCCTGGTCAGCGTCCATATCGCGGTCGACGATCAGGCTGATCACGCCCTTGTTGCCGTGGAAGTCGCTGAGCTTGTCACCCACCGTCAGCGGGCGCATCTGCCCGGTGGTGTCGCGGATCAGGTGTTCCTCGGCGAAGTGGCGCGAGACGACGATCCCGTCTTCGAAGTTCCAGCCTCCGATCTGTGCCATCGCGGTCTTGACACCGGCGACAACCGCCGACGCTTGCATGACGTTTGAGTAGGTCATGTTCTGTCGGTCGTGGGGGTCGAATCCCATTGCCCAGGCATCCTCGTGCGCTGCGATGGGGACTCGCGCCTCAGGTGTTGCGCTGGGGACGATGGCTCCATCGGCGGTGATTGCGACCCCGGGGGTCAGATACCGCACCACCCCTTGGTTTTCGGCCATTCCGGTCATCATCGGGTCGAAGATCCCGTGTCCCGCATCGCGATCGAGCACGCTCATGTTCCGCATGCCTGTGAGGATCAGCGGATCGCGACCGTTGTCATTGAGTTCGTCGAAGGTGGGGTCGTTCTGTGCCTGTCGGTGCTTGAGCGCGTTGGAACCCTTTGCCAGCTCAGTGGGGTAACGGACACGACGGGCTTCGGTGGACAAGATCGCATCACGCCACTGGTCCGAGAGTCCTTCTTCGGCCGAACGCTCGTAGAAGTCGACAGGGTGTCGGTTGCTTGCCAGCCGCCGGATGGTGGAGTTCAGCGACGTCGCCCGTCCCACCTCGCTGCGTGGATTCGCGATGTCCTTGGCGATGATCGACTCAATCGTTTCGCCCAGGACCTGCTCGTAGCCTTTGACTCGGGTGCGCTGTTCCAGGGTGAGGTTCTCGCCAGGTTTCTGGGAGACCACCGAGGCTTCGAAGCCCGGCATGAACAGGAAGTTGTCGCCGCCGGCGAACTTCGTGACGACCTCGTTGTTGGGGCCGCGGTCGAGAACCTGGCCGATAGTGCCTCGGACGTAACGCTTCTTGCGGTTAGCTTCCTCGCCGGTCGCCCCGAGCGAACGGTTGTCGTCTTCGCCGACCCGCCGTTCGGCCTGCCACGCGATGATCCCGTTGTCGTCGACCTGAACACTCGTCACTTCAGCGGCACCGCGCTCAATGGCGGCTTTGACCCGCTCGCCCATCGCCCGCATCAGTGGCGACGGATGCTCGCTGACCTCGACCGCGGTGGCGGGGTCGAAACTGATGAGGTTGTCGGCGACCATCTTGTTGTAGTAACCGTCGCCGCGCAGCTCATCAGCGACGATCCCGGCTTTGGCGCAGGCCTCAACGATGTCGTCGTTGTTGCGCCACACGTTGTGTTCGGTGGCCATGAACTGTGCGACACGGACCGGATCGAACCGAAGTCCCTCCCTGTCAGCTTCGAAACTACCGATCATCGACTGTGCGACCAGATGGGCGTGTGCTCGGATCTTGTCTTGCGGGTACGGGCCTGCGTCCATTGCCGATGTGGCGGCGGCTGCGGCCGCGTGGTCACCGGCTGCGATGGCCGAGGCGTAGTCGGCTGCGGATGCACCGGGGTTGAGCAGCAGAACCCCGGAGTCGGGGTCGGTGAGCAATCGCCAGTAGTCCTGTTTGAGCGCGACGATCTCTTCGGGTGCGCCGGAGAAGTCCGGCACGTGGTTGGGATCACCGATGTTGGCAGCGGCCTCCTCGATCAAGCCTTCGACGTCGATGGCAGCGGTGACCCCCTCGGCAGCCGAGGCCACTGCGGCTCGCAGGTAGACCTCGGCAGCGTCAGGGCCCTCGAACCAGGTGGTGCGTTGGCTGACGACTTTCGCATCGCGCCGGATCCACAAACCGTCCCGGGTTTCGAGCATGGCTTCGTTCTTCGAGCCGACGTGGTAGCTGCGCTGGCGCTGACGTGGCTGGGTCCGGTCTCGCGCCCCCACCACGCCGACTGTTCCCTGCCCGTCGAGCCGTTCGACTCGCTCACCCAGGGCGAAACGCAACAGCGACACCGCCTCCGCGGGCGATGCCTCGTAGATCGCTGCGCCCTTGCCCTTCTTGTCGGAGTAGTAGGTGGCGATACCGTCGTCGTATACGCGACCGACCCAGACGTCGTTGGGCGCAACGTCAGCGATACGCACCGCCGCCTTGGTCCCCACGATGGAGGCGGCGATCTGTCCGGGGTTGCGGTCCTTGACCATCCGGTAGTTCGTCCCCGACTCACCGAGATGCTCCAGAATGGCCAGCGAGCGCTCCAGAGCCGCTGGACCCATCGGGCCCTTCTCTCTCGCGCCGGCCAGCACCCACGGTGCGAGCTCGCGGTACTCGGCTGCACTCATAAACGGCCGTAGTGCGCTGAGTCCCGTCACGTCGGCTTCGGTGATCGAAGCTCCGATCTCGGCCGGTTGGTGCTGTCCATCCTCAGGATTGAGGGCGTATAGCGCGAAGGCGCCCTGCGGCGCGAGACGATGGAGACGGTCGTATCCGGCTTGTTGGTCACCGAGTTCGTGTCGTACATCCTCGTCGACGATGGACATCATCTCGGTGCCATGGTTGAGCACCGTCTCGCGTCGGGCCCATCGGGGATCGAAGGGACTGACCGGCAACCGAACTCCCCCGGGAGGATTTTGGCCGCCCGCTCCGATGTAGAGGCCGAACGCGGCCTTGATCTTCGCGTAGCTGGCTTGCTCGTTGCCCTTCTCGGCGTCGGGAAACAGAGGGGTGTAGGTCTCGAACATCGAGCCCAGGGCTTCGTCGATTGACGCCATGAGGACAGCGGGTCCGCCCTCGCCGAGTCGGTCGATGGAGGCTCCGCGTCGGGCGAGCGCTTCGTCGAGACGTCGCCGAGCTTCCCGCCCCTGGCTGGCGCGCAATGCAGGGACGTCTTCACCACGGCGGGTGCGCCACTTCGGGTACTCCGAGAGGGCCCTATGGAATGTGTATTCGTTCAAGTACCGACCAATACCGCGGGCTTTGACGTCCACCCCGAACCTCATCTCATGGCGTGTGCTGAACGGGTCAGTTCAACTGGATCTATTCTTATAGTAGTACATGCCGTCAAACTCGTGGAGCGCTTGACGTGGCCCCTGAACTGCCCCGGACGTGCAAACACCGGAGCAGAGATGCTGCTCCGGTGTTTGTCTGAGAGAAACTCCGAACTTAATTCTCCGATGTTCTCATTTGCGTCGCCATCTCGGCGTCGAAGCGGCCTTCGGCGATGTCGAGCCACGAGTTCTTCGACGCCAGGACCCGCTTGAAGCCCGGGTGGATGCGGAACATCGACAGCGCCCACATCGAGTCGGGGTCGGGTTCCTCGGGCATGTGGACCCGGCTGTCGGCGTCGGTTGCCGCTGCCGCTGCCTCACGCATCGCTTCGGTTTCGCTCCGTGCCGTGATCATCGGTTCCCCAGTGCTTCTGAGAACGAGACTCTCGCCCGACAGCGCGAAGGTGTCGTCTCGATCGAAGGCTCGCCAGCATTCGGAGAACGCCGCCGCCAGTTCCTTGTCGAGGCTGTTCACAACTCGGTTGCCGTCGGGGTCGATGAGCATGTCTCGGCTGATCCACCCCTCGGCGTAGATCTTCTCCGCACCGGCTGCGCGCACGGCCGCGAGCCGCGCCCGTTCATTGGCCAGTTCGTCGTCCTCGGTCGCACTGCGCGCGGTTTCCTCCGCGGCCGCCTCGAACATTGCCTCCTGCTCGTCGAAGCCGAAGACTGCTTCCTCCGGCGGCGCCGGCGGCTCCATGCCGCCGAAGATCTCTTCAAGCTCGGCCGCCTGGGCCGAGACGTCGCTCGCCGCCTTCTGTTCCTTCGCCTTCTCGTGCAGTTTGCGACCCAGGATGACGTCGTTGATGTCCATGATCTCGTTGCTGGAGACGTCCGGATCGAGTCGGGTCATGTCGAAGTCGCTGTAGCCGTATGCGTTGCGATACAAGTCTTCTGCCGCGGGAGCCACCGAGGCTTGTGCCATCCGCTTCTCCACCATCTGGAAGAAGTTCGGCTGGTTGAGCCGGACATCGAAGTCCCGCGCCGAACTCAGCGTCGGGATCGTCTGCAACGAGTAGTCCTTCCCTGGCTGAGTGATGCTGTTGCGGAACAGCGCGAAGCTCATCGGCAGGATCGTTTCGTTGCGATTCCAGATCGGCGGGGTGCCGGCGGAGAACACAATCGAGTTGCGTGGCGGCAAGAACGCCAGGTCGTTGTAGCTGATGACCGGGATCTCTTTGGCCGTCATGTTGTAGGTGACGGTGCCCGCGGTCTTGAAGGCGACCTTCTCGGCGTTTTTCGTGACCGACTTCGAATCGCGGTAGACCTTGTGTCGGACGCCGCTCATCTTCTGCAGCGTGTCGAGCATCGAGTCGTCGGTGGACTTGAGAAACACCAGGTTCGCGGCGTTGCCCTGCACGATCTTGTCGACCGATTCGCCGTACACGTCGCGCAGCTGCTGCAGTGTCTGCAGGATGAGGGTGAACTGCTGCTCCTGACCCAGTCCGATCGAGAGCATCGTCTCGAATCCGGAGATACCGTGACCTTCGGACTGCAGGTTGCCGAGCTCGTCGAGCATGTACCTCGTCTTATACAACGGCTTCTGCGTCGACTTGGTCATGTACGACTTGTCGAAGTTGAGGTCCACCAGCTGTTTGAGCAGGATCAAAATGAGCTTGGCGTACTTCATCAGGTGCGGCGGTGTCACCAGGAACACCGCCTTGGGCTTCTCCGAGTAGTGGACCTGCGTGCTCAGCACAGCGTTGCGGCGACCCTTCACCTTCTTGATCAGATCGTTGTTGCCCGAGTTGATCTGGTCCAGCGTGAGCTGGTCGATGTTCAGGACTTCCTGCTCGAACGTCGTCGATCCCAGCCCCATCTTCTTCGGGTCCCGGGTCGGTACCATTTCGACGAGAAGGCCGTTCTTCACGATCTTCGTGCCCAGCACGGGGTCCTTGATGTAGATGCGGCCCTTCAGGTTGGTCTGGTAGCTCTTGGTGAACCGGAAGTAGAACGTCTTGACCAGGGTGCTGGAATCGGTGTTGAACAGCCGTAACCGCAGGTATGCCACGTCGTTCGGGTAGATCCCCTCGAAGAACGCTCGTGCCCAGCCTTCCCGGCTCACGGTGTCCTCGTGCTCGAAGTCCTTGCCGAGCGATTCGGTGAACCCGGGGTCGGAGAACGAATCCCATAGGGCTTGCATGCCGATGAGGTTGTACCTGCGCACGTAGTTCTGGTCGAACCGTACGCCGAACCGGCGGGGGAAGCTCATGCCGCCGAGGTCGATGTTCTGGCTCAGCGTTCCCGAGGTCAGTGTGGAGATGGTCGGGTCGACGAAGAACGACATCGCGGTGATGGCGATGCCATAGACCGACGCCAGCATCTTCTCGGCACCACCCATGGCGCGCAGCGCTTTGTCGGAGTTTCCGACGAGTGTCCGCATCGAGTTGACCGGCAGTTTGTCGGTGGCGTTGAAGAACAAGGTCAGCATGTCGACCTCTTGCTCGCCGTTCCACATCGGCATCCGCTCTTTGGCATCGGCCAGGTGCTCGTTGAACAGCGCCTGGGCGTCGAGGTCGTTCTCGAGATCCCCGTACTTTCCGGCCTGCACGTCCTCGTTGAGACGGGTGATGGGGTCTTTCAGCTTTTTCGCCGAGAGCTGGACGAACAGCTGGTAGCAGTTGTAGAGGGTGACCTTGCCCCAGCTCTCATCGAGCTTGGTCTCGAGGACCTTCTGGTCCCATCCCTCGGCCGCGGCGCGCTTGCGCATCTGTCGTTCTTCTTCGAGGTAGAAGTCGATCATGCCGTAGGCCGTTCGTTTGAACGCGTTGTTCGCCGCGTTCGGCCACACAGGGTCGTCGGCGCCGTCGACGGGAAAGAACACCTCGGCGATGTTTTCCACGTAGAGCGCGCACGCTGTGCTGTTGCCTTCGCGGGCGGCTTCGGCAGCCATGCCCAACGGGTTGTAGATGTCGGTCTTGAGGACGTTGATCAGGTTGAACTGGACGACCTGGAATCCACGAACGCTGGCGCGCACGTAGTTCTTGACCAGCAGCTCGCCCTTCGGATCGTTGATGACCATGTTGTTGGGGCGACGCTCGCGCTGCCACATGTCGAGCATCGGTTCGATGTAGGTCTGACCCTTACCTGCGCGGGTCATGGCCAGCACCATCGTGTTCACCGGGGCTTCGTCGATGAAGTACACACCCGCCGGCCGCTGTGGCTCGAATTCGGGGAAGACCCAGTCTTTCTCGATGCGCTCGGCGATCGTCGCTTCGCTGCCCTGTTTGTCGCGGTTCTGTCCGCCTGGGTTGTATGGGATGTTCTGCGGGTTGAAGAACTTGCGTAGCGTCTTTTCCTCGGGGAGGTCCGAGGCGTCAAAGAGCTTGTGCGCGAACTTCTCATCCAAGATCGGTACGCGGTCATACTGGGCCGTGCCGTCCTCGTCGCGGATCACTTCGCCCTTGTAGTGCAGGACCTCGCCGTCCTGGTCAAGGACGTCGGCGTCGTATCGCCGCAGCAGCCGGACCTTCTTGACCCCACGGCTGGACAGCATGGCGTGACCGAGTAACGACGACGGCGCGCTGTAGGAGTGTGCGCCCACGTCGGGGAAGATCCCGTACTGCCGGATCACCTCCTCGGGGACCGCGATGTGCTGGTCGTCGTCGTACTGGTTGATGTCGGCAGTCTGGTACATGAGATTCTGCGCATCGAGCTTGCGCAACATCCACATCTTGGATCCGCTCCAGGCCGCCACAGCGGCCGCGACAGTCACCAGCAGTCGCAGCAAACTCACGTGTCCGGTGCCCACCCACGAGGACACGGAACTGTCTCGCATCTGTGCCTGCGGTTCGGGGGCGCCGGCATCCACGCGGGCCGCTCTCGCCGCGTCGATGTGCCACTGCGGTCGTTTGATGGAGCCGAGTTTCGAGTTGCACTCGCCATCGACCTCTTCGCCATCGGGTCCCAGCAGGAGGTAGCAGGTCTTGCCCAACGAGTTCCCGGCGCGGCGTTCCTCGACCCGGAAATACGGTTGAACGCCAAGCTCTTTGGCCTGCTTGAGTTCGGCCTCGACCAGCGAGTCCTGTGAGTTCATCGCGTTGCCTACTCCGCCGGCGATCGCGCCGACGACACCCCAGCCGACCCACACGACCAGTGCGACCAGGATGCCGATGACGATGGCCGCTACCTTGGGCAGAGTCTCCCCGCGAACCCGCCCGAGCTCACCACGTTCGAGTTCCTGCTCGCCGTGAACGTCGCGATTGGCGATGCTGTCGTTGGTGCTCTGATTACGAATTCGGTCCCACGCCGAGGCTTTTGGGCCGAGTTTGCCCCCGCCCTTGCCCGCCTTGTACTTCTTCGACGGGCTTTTGTCGATGTCGGACTTTCGGCCAAGCCTGTTCATGGCGTTCATTGCCAGATTCCGTCTCTTTCTTCTGCAGCGGGACTCACTCGACCGCCAGTTGTTGCAAGGACTGCCCGACCTGGACCAGTCGATCCGATGTCAGATCAGGAACGCCCCGGCCAGGATGCCCAGGCTGACCAATACGATCGCGCCGAGGACAACAAGGACGATCGCCGCGGTGGCCATGCGCGAATCGCGCTCTCGCATCGTCTCCTTGTCCGCGATGGCCTCGTCCCGCGCTTTCTCCGCCATCTCAACTCGAGCGTCGGCCTTACTCTGGAGCTCCCGCCGCTCGCTTTCCCAGTCAGCAAAACTCTGCTCGAGTCGCCGTTCCAGCTGTTGCTGCCGTTGCGCTTGCCCGCTCAGCTCCCACTCGAAGTTCGTGGTCCGCAAGTCAAGACCGCGCTGGTGAGCCTCGCGCTGACGATCCATCTCCTCGAGCATCATCGCGATGCGGTTATCCGCCTCGGATCGGGCAGCCGCGATCTGAGCCTGCGCTTCAGCCATCAGTTGCTCGTATCGCGCATCGGTTTCCAGCTTCCGGGCGGTCACATCTGCCTGGAGGAGGTCGTCTTTGCGGTGCTCCTCGATGTACGAGGTCACGGCGGCCAGCGCTGCCTCGAACGCCGCCGTCTCGTTGGCCTGCTGGTCGGCGGCCTTGCCCTCCAACGAATGCAGGATGTCGGAGAGCTTCTCGTCCATCTGCAGCCGCGCGGAGATCCTTCTGCTCTCATTGAGTTCGGCGAGATTCATCATGCCCATGGCTTCCAGGTCGGCGATCACCTGATCGCCTGCCTTGCGCATGTCGGCTTCTATGTGGGCGCCGTTTCGATGTTCGAACTCTTGGCGGGCCCGTGCGGCGGCGTCGGAGACGAACAGTTCTGCTCGGGCGTCCCACATTTCACGCACGGACTCTTCGGCACGAAGTTTGGCCGGCGCCGCGCGCTCGGCGATCTTCTCCCGGTCGGACTCGATTGCCGCATACACCCGTCCCCACCGGGAATCAGGGTTGCGTTGCGGGTCGAACTCCCAGCTGATTTCCTTCGCGGCAAGGTCGGCCAGGTGCATGAACTGCCGGTAGAGAAGTTGCTCGTGGTCGACGTGTAGCTTCCGCAGCTGCTCGTTGAGGACATCGGCCATCGTGGTCGCCTGCTCGCCGAGCCAAGGGGTGTGAGCACCGCGGGGAACAGGCACCTGCGGAAGCGGCGACACCAGCCGCTCCCGGAATGGCTGGGGGTCGACGACCAGCCCCAGATCGTCGTCGCCGTAGACCCGGCCGGCCGCTTCGAGAGCCTGGTCGTAGGTGAACTCCGAGCCGGGTTCCACAGTGATCTCGGCGCTGCGCGTAACCCCGTCGGCGATCGGGTGTCCACCCTCTGTCGTTCGTTGCGGCGGGGCGAGCGTCTTCTGAATTTCACCGAACAGACCCGTCAGATCCGAACGCAGCGCCTCGATCTGAGGGCTCGTGGCGGCGATGACAGCCTTTGTGACCGCCTCGGTGTCAGCGTTAGCGGTTGGGGGTGTGTCCGCGAAATCAGGCCCAGAGAAGGCAGGTTCATCGGTGCCAGCCGATTCAGCACCGCCGACAGCTTCGGCGAAGTCCGGTTCGGTCTCGGCATCATCGGTGTCGTCCACACCGGTGTCGTGCATCTCGAGATTGAAATCAGGTTCGTCACCAAACGCAGCCACATCATCGTCGAAGACGACGTCGTCATCCTCGAGGACGTCAATATCGTTGACGGCGTCAACCGTTTCGAACGAATCGGTTGTGCCCTCACTCTGCACCACGTCGGCGCCCTCGGCCGCCGCCGATTCGTGCACGACGGCAGCGCTGTGTCGGCCAACTCGCTGCCCGCTACTGCGGTAGTCGTTCAGTTCCGGGAACTGAGTCGCGAGATTCTCCACCAACTCGGTACCGGTGGGGTAGCTACCCTGACGAAACGCGTTCGCCAGGTACTCCATGTTCATGTCCTCGGCCTTCTTCAAGGCCTCTGTCGCCGACCACGTGTTCTCTGCCGATCGATAGATCGTGAGCATCGCGGCGATCAGGTTCTTGTCCAGCACCGAGGTCACGTCGAGCTGGCCCTGTGAGATCGCGAGGGCTTGCTCGAAGAGTTTGCCGCTGACGGCTGTTTCCTGCGAACGCGGTGGGACCGAGAACACCTTGACTTCACCGGTCTCGACATCCTCACAGGCCACCGCATATAGGTAGCGGGCATCGGTGAGAAGCGAGATCTCTTCCATGCGCGCCAGAGACTCGACATCGGGCACGATCCCAAGAGCATCGTCGGCCAGCAACTCGGCCGTCACGACCGCGTGGATGTTGTCCGCGGCAATCAGATTGATGATCGTGCCTCGCGCTTCATCCTTGCTGCGCCGACTGAGCCCGCCGAAGTCGCCCACCGTCGGGAGCACCAGCATCACCGATGCATTCAAGTCCGGGAACGTGAACGGCGTATTGAGCCGGAGGAGCTCCAGCGCGGCGCCCGGCGTTGACTCACTGACCACTGACGACAGCCGTGCGTCAGCGTTGAGCAGATCGCCGGACCCATCGCCGCGGGACAGCCGCAACCGTGCGCCGCCGACGACCCGGTCGATCTTCGATCGGACACCCCCCTGGGCAGCCTCCGATTCTTCGACGACTACATCGCTGAGATCCGCGGGATCGACGTCACTGAAAAAGTCGATTTCATCATCCATTGATAAACCTTCGGTTTGATGTTGTGGCGCTGTTTCCGCATGTGAATGCGCTCTCGGGCGTATGCGGGAATACTACCCCGAATGTCGGATGATCCGACTCACTTTCTCTATGGCGTCTCATCGCGCTACCCGACCAGACGGTGTCGTCGTTCTGCCCGAACCCGCGGTCTGGCCTTGGACTTTCGGAGTTCCAAGTTCTCCGCGCGCATCTCGCCGTCGATCTCCAGGAGCAGGATTTTGTCGTTGGGGTTCGCGTTGATGTATTTCGCGACTTCTACCTTGATTTGCCCTTGCAGTGCGCGCATCGACTCACGCGCCCCGCCGGCGTCAGCGGACGCTTCGCCGACGTCGATAGCGAGGTACTCGATAACCCGGGGATGAATGCCGAGCCGGACCCCGTGCTTGTTCAACACGTCGTCGCGCAGGTCGTCGAGACCTCGCTGCAGGATCTTGCGTTTGGTCGCATCAGACAGCGGTTGGAAAGGCACGATCCGGTCCAGTCGTCCGAGGAGTTCGGGGGGAAAGTCGTTGGCGCTGCGGATCGAGTTCTCGATGGACTTCATGTAGTCCTTGAGTCCTTCGCCCGAGCCTGTGTCGTCAGCGGCGTAGTCGCTGATCGTGTTGAATACTTCGCTGCCGGCGTTGGTGGTGAGCACGATGTAGCAGTCGAGGAAGCTGACCTGCCGGCCGGAGTCGTCGCTGAGTCGACCATCATCGAGAACTTGCAGCATCAAGCGCAGCACCATGCGTGAGGCCTTCTCGATTTCATCGAGCAGGATCACCGCGTCACCCATCGAGACGACCTTCTTGGTCAGTTCTGAGCGAAAGAGGTCCATCGACGAGTCCAGTGCGAACTCGGACATGTCGAACCGGATGAGTCTGTTGAGGTCGTCGGCGAAGAGTAGGTCCACGAGCTGTTTCGTCAGCTCGGTCTTACCGACACCAGTGCTGCCGGTCAGTAAGAACCGACCTTTGGGTCGCTTCCGGTCATGAAGGCCGGCGACGACCAGCTGCAGCTGGTCAGAGACGATCGTCGTTGCCAGGTCCTGCGCGAAGACCTTCTTGTCAAGCTCGGCTTTGATCGAGGCCCCATCGATGGCGAACTCCAGGTTCACCCCTGTCGACTGCCGCAGGACTTTCGACATCAGCGCCATGGACATCGGTTCTCCGGTTTGGCGATGCCAGCCGATCATTCCGTCGAGGATCCCGATGGCTTTTCGTGGCTGCACGGACGAGGGGATGTAGCGGTTGGTGACGTCGTGGATCTCACCGAACAGCCCGTCGCTGCGCTCGAACTGATCCAGCACACCTGCTTCCTCAGCGAAGCTGCGCAGAATCTCGATGGTCATATCGCGGGTGGCGGGGGTCAGATTCACTCGTTGCAGGCGTTCATCGAGAGGTTTGTTGGGCCGGATGTGTTCGATCCATTCCTCGAACGTGGTGGCCGCGACAATTTTCAGGCCGCGCGCTCCTGACGCCGCCAGGACCGGCTTGAGAGCTTCGACCGCGGCCGGCGACATCTGGACGATCTGGTGGAACTCGTCGATGAACAGGACCAACTCGATACTTTCGGCCCGGGCGTACGCTTCGGCGTCGTCGAAGAGAGCTTTGATCTCGGCGGCCATGTGGTCGGCCAGGCCCACCCCGCCGTTCATGCGTGCCAAGTCGACTTCCAGGTAGACCCGCTGGGGGTCATGCATCATCGTGTCCTGAACGAGGACGGTCTTTCCGGACCCGGCCGGCGCCAGAAGAAGGATGTTCGACAGCCGCGGTCGCGCGAGCGATGCGAGTACTTGCTGCCTCTCGTTTTCGCGGCCAATGATCCGCCCGACCGGTGGCAACAGGGCGGCAGTGTATTTGCCCAGTAATGGATACGCCTCCGAGTCGATCATTCGACTCGGAGTGTCGGCCTCAACCATTGTCCCCCAACTCTCCGGTGCACATATAGGCGGCAATACTCGAAACAACCATAACACTGCCTCTGAACAGGATAAATACAACCTACTGAGGGTGTGCGAACAATTGTTGTTTGAAAACTATTGCGGCGTTGAAACAACACAGCCCCGCAGCGTGATCGCTGCGGGGCTGTGTTCTCAGTTCCGGTTGTGACTCAGGCGCCCAGCATCCCCGGAATCAGTTGACCGAGCGCGCTCTGTGCGTCGCTGACGGCCTTGCGGACCGGTTCGGGGGCCGCATCCACCGCAGCCTGGATCGGCTGCGGTACTACGGCCATCTGCTGGGGAGCAACAGATGGCGCCACGGTGGGCTGTGCAGCCGGCGTCGGTGCCGGACCGGTCTCCGGCGTGGTCGTCATCCCCGGCAGATCGGTGCCACGGTTCTCTTCGTTCTGTCGCTCGACGCCCTCCCGGTTGGGCTCGTCCCACGGGTCGGGGGTCGAACTCGTCGGGTACGGGACACGCTCTGCACGTGCCGAGGGGTCAGCGATGTCACCGTGAGGGTTGAACTGAGCGTTGTCGGGATCCTCCCGGGCGATCTGACCCAGGAGCCCCCGGATCGTGTTCTGGAACTGACCGTCCTCGTCTTCGAGGAATCCCTTGGCGGCATCGCCCAATCCCGGTACGGCAGTGTTCATTTCGCCGTAGAAGTGCTTGTCGCGCTGCTGCTCGGTGGCGCCAAGCCACCGCTCCTCGCCGAGCTTGACGACGTAGGTCTTGTCGTCCTTCACCTGGAAGTTCAGGTGCGCCTCTTCGGGCAGTTCCCAACCGCCAGGCAGCTTGTTCGACTCCGGCCCGTTCCAGTCGAACTCCAGGACGTTGTCCTTGGGCGTGATCAAACCCTGTCCGTCGCGGTAGGTCCAGGGCTGGTCGATCTCTGCGTTGGGGTCGCCGCCACCGAACAGCGAACCGAGGCCCACGCCGATCGCCGCCGCCGGCACACCGACGAGCACACCGCCGATGAGACCGCCGGCCAGTGCCCCGCCGACTGCGCCCGCTCCGGCACCTGCGACCGCACCCACTCCGACGAACGAGCCGTACAGACCCGTTCCGCCGACGGGGAACAGTGAGTTCAGCGGGAGACCCAGGGTCGCAGCGATACCGGCGCCGATGGCGGTGCCGGCCAGAGCGCCGACGCCTCCACCGACTACGGCGCCGGGAACGACGCCGATGGCGAACCCTGCGGCGCCTCCGGCGGCACCGCCGACGAGCCCACCCACGGTCATCGACGCTGCTCGGCGGTCAGCCTCCTCCTGCGAGAAGCCTTGGCTGAGCCAGTACTGCGCCACGCGGGACTCGATGTAGGCCGACCAGCGGTTGATCGAGTTCATCTCCGCCATGGTCATCCACGGCGGTTTGACCTCCTGGTACTTACCGACTCGGATCATGCCCGGCTCGGGCATGATCATCGGCGGCGGCGGAGGCAACTGGATCGGGCCGATGAACGTCGGGGCGGCCGGGGTCCAGTTCTGGATCGGCGCATAGTCGGGCGCGTTGTCCGACCACGGGTTGGAACGCCAACCCGACTCGCTCGGCGGATCGATGATCGCGCCAGGGCCCACATCAGCTGAGGGCGGTGTCGGGTTCGAGGTGTTCGGCGTCGGGTTGCTTGCACTGGGCGGCAACGGATTGAACTCGGGGTCAGCTGCGGCGACACCGCCGACCCCTGCCATCACGGCCAGTGCTGTTCCGAGTCCGATGACGCCCAGTGCGGTCTTGCTGGGTGCGGTCGACGGGGCCGCTCGATGGGCGCCCCTCTGGCCGGCGGCTCGACGAGCCCGGCGGTTCGGCAGTCCCCCGACGTTTCCTGCGTCCTTCATCTTCTGATGTCCTCCCGATGGCATCCCGAGACAGGTTGCCTCGGTGAGAAAGTGATCTGCTGCTGTGAGTGCGCACGCGCGCTCCGGTTCCGGGCAAGAATACCACAGTGAATAAATAACGCCGTACCGAAACTCGCTGTGTCGTCCCAGCTGTATCCCCTGTTCAGGCAGGGTTTACGTCGCTTGGCGAAGCAGGTAGTACTTTCCATCGGAATATGTAGTAAAGAACTTCTGCTTGAATTCCTGCTCTGCCATTCCTGGCCAGGTGACCTTCAGCAGTACGTCGTACTCCTGCCCGACGACCACGGGGGTGACTACCAACCGATGCCGCGTTCCCGCCGGATTGGCATCGATCGCGTTCTGCGCCGACGTCGCGCTCGGCTGCGCCCCTGGTGCATACATGCCGACCGCTTGGGCTCCCGACCTCTGCACGTAATAGGCGTAGTCGTATGCGGCGATGACTGCGGCCCCACCCTTCTGGCTACCTCGGGCGTCGGGACCGAACTCGATCGGGACCCCTACCGCTTCGCCATTGGTCGGCGGCGCAACAGGTTTGGCCGAAGTGGGCTGGCTGGACGTACTCATCGGCTGTGTCGTCGTGGTTTCATCCGGCAGAGTGATGCCGGGTTCTTCGTCGGCGCTGGGTCCCGCGGCGACGACGATCGCCACCACCAGGCCGACCACGATCACACTCACGACTGTCGCTACCCCGATGATCGCGAGATGGCCCTTGCTCTTCTTTCTCCGGAGGGCTGCCAGCGCGGCGGCGTCGTCGTGCTGGTCAGTTCCCGCCGGGTCGCTGTCAGTGGCTGCGACGCGTGTCCGCGACGCCTCTCGCTCTTCCCGCACCGTCGCTTTACGCGCTGCCTCAGCGGCGGCTTCCTCGCGTTTGCGTGCCCTCGCTTCGGTTTTCGCCAGCGCCTTCCGCGCCCTGATCGCATCCTTGCTCTCTCCGAGGGCCGCGGGCTGCTCGGCGTCGGTCCCTCGCAGTCGACCCGCAGCTTTGCGGAGCTGCTCCAAGCTCGTCGCGGGATCGACGGGCTCGGCAGAGGCTTTGCGTAGCGCGGCGGCCGCCGCGCGCCGACGGGCTGCTTCGGCCCCTGACAGTTCGGGCACCATACCGAGCTCGGACTGCACCTGGCAGGCGGCGCATTCGCACCGCAAGACGCCGCGGCCCATGGCCTCGACGAGTCTGGGGTCTGAACGGTACCGAGCGAGGAGCGTTTTGCGGTGACTCTCGAGCCGGGCAGGGACCAACTGCGCCCTGATCTTCTCCACGACGGTGTCGGGTCCGAGGCGAGTTGCCTTATCGAGGAAATCATCGGTGATCTTCTTCGGTACTGCGAACTTCGGTACGGGCAGCACCTTTCCGCCCGCGGCGTAGGTCTTGCCGACCTTGCCCGTTGCTTCGTCGCGGTACTTCTTCTCGTAGAGGGTGCGTGCGTGCTTGACGGCCTCGTCGTAGCGACGTTTCTGGCCCTCTTCGGTGTAGGCGAGGTATTCGGTACGAACCTTGTTCCGCAGCCCGACCCACATCACCGAATCCATCTCGATGATCTCTTCGATCCCGGAGCTTTCGTCACCAGCGCGGCGTTCCCAGGCCAGCGCTCCGTATCCGACTAACGCCACCACGGCGCCCATCAACAGCCCGTAGTGCAGCGGCAGGTCGCCGATGGTGACCATGCTCAGGACGGTCACCGCGATGATCGCTCCCGCGATCATCATGTGGACACGCCAGATATTCTCGACGACCCGCGCGACCACCACTCGATGGCCGGTGGGTTCGCGACGTACCTGCCACAGCATGCGTTTGTTCCACCAGGTGACTTCGAGTTCGGTCTCCGGGCCTTCGGAGAAGCGCTCAGTGTTGATCGACCCGTCCTCGAGGACCGCGACACCGCCGGGGGTTTCCTCGCCGGCTCTTCCCCACCGATTCGAGCTCGATACGGGGGCCTGTCCGAGGTCGCCGGTCCCGTCGTCGCCGATGTCCTCAGGCAAGCCCGAACTGTCACTGTTCACGACCGCATGGCCCTTCTCGGAATCGTTCCGCATGTTTGTCACCACAGTTTGTCCGTTCCCCCGAAAACAGGCCCTCTAACTCGACAATTGGCGTCTTTGTCGTAGTCTAGCGTGTTATTTTCTCAGTTCCCACGATAGGACCTTTCAACGTCGGAGATCGCGGCATGACGTCCCGTGTGACGTCACCCGGCGAGCCTCAGATTCCGCTCTCGCCGCCGTCGATGATCACAGACAAGAAACACCCCGACGGTCGGTTCCGTCGGGGTGTTCCAGCCGTCTGACATGGCCGTCGGGCGGGTCAGGCGCTCATCTCAGGACCTGCCTCCGGCGACGACTCGGCCGGCGTCGCGAGTGTCTTGATCGCGCCGACCGGATCGGTGGTGGCGACGAAATCGTCGAGCTTGATCTCCTGGCCCGGTCGGATGAGATTTCCATCCCCCAGTTCGGGGTTGAGCCCGAGCAGATCTTCGACGCTCTTGCCCGTATCGGCCGCGATCCCCGAGAGCGTGTCGCCCTCGGCGACTGTGTGGATCTCGCCGAGGTCCTTCGACAGTGCACCTGTACGTGCGTTGCCCCCATGCACCGATGCGCTCGCGACCTCTGTCATCTCGTCGCCGTCGGCGTTACCCAGACCGCCCCGGTCGAGCTTCTCGCGCAGTTCCGCGATCGTCTCTCGATTGTCACCGAGCTTTTCGTCGAAAGTCCTGCGAAGATCTTCGGTTTCGCGGCGGTTGATGCCGAACACGTCGCCGCGGACGACATCCTTGGTTCGATCGCCGATCCACTCATTGCCTTCAGTGGCGATCTTGCCGACTCCTCGGCCGAAGGTCTCGATCCCACCGCCGATTGTGCTGATCGGATTGGGTAGTCCCATGTCATTCTCCCTGTCTGAGGTGACCTGTACGGTCATAGCTTTCTGTTGTGCGCCACCGCGGCGCTATGCGGCTCTGCATCAGCCCAGTTGCGGGCCCGAATCCTTCTCCGGTGACCTGTCGTTGCCGATCATGCCGCTCAGCTTCTCGATCGGGTTGCCTTCTTTCAGCATTCCGGACAGGCCTCCGGCTTCGTCGAGAGCGCCGAGCGCGGTTCCGGCTCCTGCCCCACCCAGGCCGAGCAACCCGGCGGCTTTGCCGTCACCCAGACCGATGTAGCCCAGGCTGCTGACCACACCACCGCCAGCCAGGGCGTCAGCCAGTTTGCTGCTACCCCGCTCCTCAAGCTTGTCGTGGGCGAGGTTGCTCACCGCACCCGCGCCGAATGCGGTGGTGAAACTCGCACCCAGCCCGGGACCGCCTTCCTTGAGCGTTGATGCCAGCATGCCGGCGATGCCGCCGTTGAGCCCCGCCTTCAGGCCACCACCCTCTTCTTGGATAGCGTCGTACCCCATTTTGGTGAACGCTCCTGAACCAGCCCCTGCGAGTACGCCTTTGGCGAGATCGCCGAAACTGGCTCCATCTTCGCCCTGCTCCTGGGCCTCCTTGTTCTTGAGCGCGAAACCGGCCAACCCGCCGGCGCCCGCGGCCAACAACACCTGGCCCGCCGACCCGAGAAACCCGCCTCTGTCCTCGGTGGCTGCGCCTTCAGGCGTCGACGTTGCCGGCGCGAGCTGATTCGTACCCGGCGGAGCAGCGGTCACGATCGGACCCCCGTCCGCCCCCGGTATATTCCCGGGTTGGGGCTGCATCCCGACGGGCGACATCATCTGTCCTCCCGGCGCAACCTGTTGATACGGGTTCTGTTGCCCCATCGGAGGCATCGGCGGAAACCCTTGCGGTACCTGGGTTGGTGCGACGTTCTGCTGGTCTTTGTCGTCGTCACCGCCGCCGAAGAACTTGCCCAGTACCTTGCTCGCCCCGAAACTGGCCGCGCCGGCGGCCAACCCTTTGCCGATCAGCGGAAGTGCCGCTGCAGCTGCTGGTCCCATATCGTCATACCTCACTTTCCTTCTGCTCAAGAGATGTCATGGTCGCCCCACCTGTCCCGAATCAGCACAGGCGCGGTGGGTACCCCTCGCCCTCACCGCGCCTGTGCCGAACCGGTTCTCGGTGGCAAGTGGCCATCGATCAGAAATTCGGGACCGCGTCCTTCTCGACCTCGGCGACGGCCTCGGCCTCGGGCGCCTTGCTCGCATCGTCCTTGGCCTTCTTCTCGGCCTGGAGGCTCGCGATGTCGTTCTGGACCCCGGTGTACTGAGCCTCGCGGATGTTCTCCGGTAGCGCGATGTCGGAGATCGATACCGCACTCTTGTGATTCACCCGAAGATAGGACTGACCCTCACCTGTCTTGCTCGGTAGCACGTCAGCCTGCAGAACGATGAGCTTGCCCACCTGCTGGCCGGTCTTGTGGTTCGAGATGGTCTCGATGTTGGGTCCTGCTGCAGCGAGGAAGCTTGCGAGCTCGTCCTCGTTGTAGGCCACTCCTCGATCGAATGTGTTCTCCCGGGTGATCGATTTGGTGTTGCGCAGGCTCGGGTTGAACTGCGGCGGCTGGTTCTCGTTGACCTTCTTGCCGTTCGCATCGACGAAACGTGCGATCTCGAAGTCGACGAACTGGCCACCCTTCGTGCGCGTGCCGTCGTCCTTCTCCTTGCCCTCGAACGTGGCGTTGTCGTAGAGCTTGCCGACCAAGACCACGTTCTTGGTCGATCCGCCGCGTAGATATGCCATCCTTCACATCCCTCAATCTGGAGACTCTCCACCCGGGCAGGGGTGCCGGGGCAAGTCCTCTCGGTTTAGACTGCTCTACATTAATAGCATAGAAATATAAATTTCGTGCCTGAGCTGCGAGAACTAAACTTCTGAGGAAACTCAGAGACTTACTGATCACAGAGATGGTCCTGGCGACTTCCCGTCGGTGCGGAGCTGCTGGGACTGCGCAGTGGCCACGATGTCGCTCACGCGGATCGCGGTGCTTGCTGCTTTGGCGAACTTCAGCGAACTGCCCCCTTTGCCCGCCAATCCGACTTCGACCGCGGTCAACATCGACTTCTTCAACATTGCCTGCACCGCAGGGTCTTTCAGTTTCTTCTTGGTCGCATTGACTACCGTCGGGCCATGTTCGCGCACCAGCGCGGCGGTCCGCGAATGAATCGCCGCCAGCGCTTTACGTTCGGCCTGCGCTGATTCGCCGGCCGAAGTTTGAGCGGTGGAGCGCCTGTCGCCTCCGGCGCCCGGCCCATGGGAGTATCCAGCGCTGTCCGCTGGCCACCGCTGGCCGCGTGTCGGCGCCGTACCTCCGAGGAATGCTGAGCTAGCAACGGGCGACCGCTCTGGGTTTGCGGTGGCAAACCGCGTCCCGCTCGTGCGTACCTGGAGCTGGCCGCCGACCTGGGTGACTGAGAGTGATCCGATACTCGGATCGCTGTGTGTCGCATCGGATGCGCCGAGCGCATCGAACACCACCGATCCGGGCAGGCCCGGCATCCCGTAGTCGGCCTCAACGAGGTACACCGCACCTACGGTTGACCCGTTGGCGTCAGTGATCCGGGCGTGCTGGTCGCCGGCCGCACGTCGCAGCAGCTCGAGGTCGGCGGGTCGAAACGCGACTCCTTGGTGTGGTGCGATCGGCTCTATCGTGCCTGCACGCATCGCCACGTCCGCGGGTTGCGCGCGCAACCGGGCGGCGTTCGGATCGCCATTGCCGAAGTCGACGGTGATCAGCAGCGGCCCTCGATGAGGAAGCTGTGTCCGGTCGGCGTTGATGTAGTCGACCTGTTCCTGGCTCGTGAGACTGGTGACCAGCTGCCCGGCCTCGTTGAACGGGTGCATCGTCCCATCGGGCGTGACCTTCGTCAGGTGAATCCTCTGCCGGCACGCCTCTGGATCGAGCATCACGCCGTCGAAGCGATGCAACAAACCGGTATGTGGGATCGTCTGCGGGTCGGTGGAGGGGTGTGGCACCGCAGTATTCCAGTCGATGTGCAGCGTGTCGGTGTCGATCTCGGCGTCGAACAGGAGGACTTCACCGAGTTCGTACTCGTAGCTCGCGTCGTGAATCGGGCTCGCGGAGTTTCCGGACACCGTGCGTCCCCAAGTAAGCTCGCCCTCTCGCGCTCTTGTGAGGAATCCTCTGGCGCCTCGATCCTGAGGTACGAGACTGTGCCCGGGTGTGCGCTGCAACGCTCGCACACGGCGGTTGACGCTCTCCCTGTCGTCGAGCTCGCCGGGCTGGGGCCGCCAGGACCTCAGCAACTCCTGGGCCTTGTATCCGTTCGCGATGGCCGGATCGTAGGGATACACCTCGACGTCGACACCGGCACCTTCATCGCTGCCGTGGACAACCGCAACAACCGTCTGTTTGACTCGCGCCATACCCGTCTCCTCGTCATCGAATTGCCCACCCTGCCGGCGACCGGTCGGCCGCGGCACCTGACCGCTGTCGCCGGGCTACATGCCCGGTGATGTGTCCTTGCTGGTGTCGGCTCGGTACTGCCTGACCGCCACCTCCATCGACGCATTGATCGCACCGCCCAGGCCCGTATCGATGCGTGTCGTCGCGCCTTTGCGCTTGGGCCGTCGCCCTTGAGCCTGTTGCGCCAGCACCGCCTCCAGACCGTCGCTGGCAGGCGCGATGGGCAGCGACGCGTGGTCGGTCCCCGGACCCGCCGGGGGCGTCTCACTCGTTGTGACCGCGTCGAGTTCAGCGCGGATACGTTCTCGCAGTTTGCGGGCCTTGTCCGCCGCGGCGGCGAGCAGAGACGGCAATCGGCCGGTTGATCGGATTGTGGCCGCATGTTCACGCATTGCGGCGATGTCGGAGATCGCCATTCCGAGCTCGGATGCGACCTCTTCGTGCTGGCCGGATGCGATCATCCACTCCTCGGCGGCTTCGACAGCTTCAGCGCGTGAGCGCGCGATCGCTGTGAATCGCGCCGCCGTGCGAGGACCCACCTTCTGGTCACTGTTCCAGTCGAGGCCGAGCTCGTGCATGTCGACACCTTTGACCAGTTCAAACGCGTGTTCTGGTTGGGCGGAGACCACCACCTGAGCGCCCGGCTCGTGGATGTCGAGTACGGGTCCGTGCTCGAGGCCGCCCGGTAGCAGCCTCTGTCCCGTCGACGTCGGTGTGCCGGGTTCCACCGTGTCGACCCGCACCGCGGATCCACTTCTGCGCCAGGACTCCACCAGGTCGTCGACCATGTTCGAATATCTGCGCGTCATCATCTCCAATCGGGCGTCGATGACTGCACGGCCGGCTTTACCCTCAGACCCGGTCCGTGCCAGTCGTCCTCCGCCGCCCTGGCCATAGAGTTCTTGCCCGAGCCGTTCGGCAGCATCCGGGTCCTTCATCTTCGGAATCGATTTGTCGGCGCGCAGCGCCCGGAGTCCAGTCAGTTTGCGTCCGTACACCTCGACCGACCGCCACTGCTCTGACCACTCCGACAGCCGAGCCCCGCCCAGGTCGAGATAGTGCTGATACTTACTCACGCAACGTCCGTGGTAGTCCGCCTCGGTGAGGTAGAACGTGCGCATCGTCTCTGATCCGGGCGCGGTACGTCCGAGCAGTGCGGCGTCCTCCCAGGACCGCACTTTCAGTAGCATCTGCTCACGCAAGGTCTGGTGGCGGTTGAGTCTTTCTGTGTAGGAGCGAAGTCGGAGCGCGAAGTGCCCTGCGCTCATTTCCACGCGGCGGCCCGCCGCGGTGGCCTGCAGCTGTTCTTCCGAGATCTGCTCGACGAGCTGACCGAGATCCTCGCTCATCGACAGCATCAGCGGCGTCTGTACCGTCAGCTCGTCATCGGCGACTGCAGAGAGCACGGAGTACACGCCGTTCATTGCTTGAGCGACGACACGTTCGCGTCCCTCAGTGATCAAACGGTTGTATTCCTGTTGACTCAGGCCTTCTTTCGCGCGTCGATGCGCTGCGTACTCGTGCACTTGGGCTACGGCATCTGGCATCGGTGAACCCGGCTGGCTGAGGTGGTCCTCGACGAGCTCACGAACGAGCCGGTTGGCCTTTGCCATGTCCTTGCTGTTGCTCGAGGCACGCCACAGGGCACGATCTTCGGGCAAGCAGGCGAGGATGAATTGCGCTCTGGCACTGACGCTGAGGGATTCGTAGGCCCAACGGCGCACGAACGCACTGACACTTCGCCGTTGGTAACCGACCGCGCTGGAGAGATGTTCGATCTGGCGGTGTCGGTCGAGCGACGAGTGCAGGCCGCTGCGCAGCAAACCCATCTCCCGCGCCGTCAGCTTTCCCTTCTGGCTGCCGTCGACGGCGCGGCGGCCATGGCCGGCGTCAACCATTGCCAGGTGCACGTGCACGTGTGCGGTGTCGACCTGGATTACCCCGACATAGCGCAGGTCATCGAAATCGCCGACCCTGCACATGCGCCTGAGGCCTTCCATGACGGCGAGCCGCAGTTTGAGCTGATCGAGTTGCCCTCGGTACGCGCCTCGGCGCGCTGCTCCGGTGCTTGGATCGATGTCCATCTCCGCCGGAACCAGGCCCTGTTCGCGAAGGTAGTCGTGGTCGAAGCTGAGCACGGTCTTCATGACCGTATGGCCGTTGGAGAACAATTCCTGGATCTGCGCGGCATCGCTGTGCAGTCGTTCATGGCTCAGCGACACTCCGCTGTGACCGAAAGCGACGCCGCTGTCACCTTGGGCCGCAGCGAACTCTGATTTCAGCTCCGCCGGGCCGACCTGATCACGTCCAGTCCCACCCACGGCCGCGCGCATCTTCTCTATCGCGCGGCGCGCGGTGCGCTGAATGCGCCGGCCGGCGAGAGTGGGTGCGTCATATCCCGACGAACGTTCTGCGCCTGCGATACTGGCTTCACCGGTGCGGTGATCGGCGAGCATGGATTCGACGGCATCGGCCCGGGCCATGTACTTCGTGACGAAGCTGTCGAGATCAGTTCGCTGCACTGGCGCGATTGGCTCCGTCGCGAGTTCCCGAGCCATGTATCGCGTCACGTACGCGCCCGGACTACCTCCACGGGTCCCACCGGTCTTCTGAGCGTCGGTCTTGACCGTGTACTCGTTGACCACGACGATCGACTGCTTGAGTGTCACCGCCCCTGTCCTTTGCTGCTGAGATGCACGACGCGGTCGCACTCATGTCGCCCGCATCCTCGCCAACGCATTCAGCCACCCAGCTGGGGGCCGTTGTCGTTGGTGGGCGCCGCGTTGCCTTCTGGTAGGTCGCGCGCGGTGTTGAGCTGCTGGTTCTGTCGAGCTCGCCGCGCCGACGCCTCTCGGGCCTGCCGGGCCTTGCGTGCTCTGACAGCTGGGTCCTCATCGACCTGTTTGCCGAAGGAGAACCCTTCCTCCTCGTGCTCGGCGATCAGGGAGGCGACGATGGGATCCGAATCGGAGAGCGTCAGGGTCGGCAGCGATGTGTCATCGTCCTCGATGTCAACGGCGGCCGCCTCGTTGTCACCGAGAGAGAACCCGCTCAGATCGAGGTCGTCGAGGTCCATGTTGTCGAGTTGTGCTGCGGCCTTGCTGAGTGCGTCGGTTGTGGGAGGTAGGCTCGCCGACGTCGACGCTTGCGTACGCCCGGTTTCGATGTGGAGTTCACCGAGTCCCGGCGACATCAGATTGGCTCGCGCCCGGTCCGCGCGCGTCTGCGCTCCGCGCATATCCTCGCGCAGTCCGCGCAGTTCCGTGGGAGCACTCAGTTCCACGTCTAACAGCGTCGAAAGCCGCTCGACCAGATTCTTCCCACCTCTGCCGGTGATGGACGCTAGATCGATCTCCTCGCCCCGATTACCGAACGAGAAGTCTGACAGCTCTGTGTGGTTCGCCGGGTCGGCGGGTTCAGCGCTCAGCGCCTCGTACCCGGTGATTTTGCCTGCCTCGATCAGCGCCGCACGGTAGTCGGGAAAGTGTGCGGCCAGTTCGTAACGCGAGGTGTCCAGTCGCATGTCGAAGAAGTGCATCGGCGAGAGATCCGCGATCACCAGAGGCGGTGCGCCCTCTTGGTTCGGCGGAAGGATGCGCAGGTCTATCTGAGTGTCGACCTCAAACGGTCGGCCGATCAGATCCTCGGACGGTCCGAAGCCCTCCAGGTACAACCCTTTCTGCAGCAGCGTGCCGAGTTGTTCGACATTGAACGGGTAGTCCCCGACGACTCGAATCGACTCTTCAGCGGGGAGGGTGATCTGACCGATCCCGTACGGCATCTCCTGCGGGCGTTCCGGAATCAGTCGCTCCAGCTGGCCCATCAGGCGGAACTGCGGAATGTGCTGAGGACCAACGAAATCGAATGTGGTCGATTCCAAGGTGAACACTGCGAGCATGGGCACCTGATCCATGCTGATCATCCCGACCGGGCGGGACGAGATCAGCTGCCGCGCCAGCGGCGTTGCGGCCGAGAACCCTGCGAGTTTGATGGGCTTGTCCATACGGGGTGCTCCTTGTCGCGACTGTGGTCGGCAGTGTCAGGAATGGGCTCATGGTCTCTACCGCGATGGCGCGGTGGAGTGGCCGGCACTACTACTTTGCTGCGGCCGGGGTACGGCGTGCCCCTTTGCTCTGCGCCTTCTTCGCGCCGGGTTCCCTGCGTTCGGCCGCGGCTTTGTGACTCTGCGTGCTGATCGCTTGCGCCCTCCGTTCGCGTCGATCAGCCAGGATGCTGGTGCCATATCCGGCGAACAGGCCCAGGGCCAACCGGCGGGTCCAGTCCCATCCCCACAGCGCGAGCCGCCGAAGCGCCATACAGGTCAGGCCGGCGAGCACCAGCACGAAGAACACCACGGGGATGACCCAGGTGAACAGGAAGCGATCGGTGGTGCTCGCGGCCAGTTCGACCGGGACTCCCAGCTCGTCGAGCACTGATGCCGGGAGCCTGGTGATCATGTTGACTCCGAGTGTGCGCAGCAGTGTCGTCACCAGAACGACCGCTACCGGCCACGCAACGACCATCAGGCACGCGAACAGAATGAATCCGCCGACGTGGCCGAGCCGGTTGTGGGCTCGTACTGTCCACGCGGGGACGCCGATCTTCACGAGCTCGCGGCCGGTGTCGCCCAACTGCTCGGTTCGCGCAGCGGAGTTCGTCGCCATACTCTCGCGGATCTCGCGCAATGCAATTCTCGCTTCGCTCCCGCTGTGCTGCAGCTTGTCTTTCGCGACCATCGTCCACCCCGTCTGCTCGTCCGTATGCATCGACAATCGCGCTGCGATGGCTATTCAATCGCGCCAATAGACACTGCCGATTATTTTCTGAATAAATCCTACCATCGTGAACGCCGCAGGTGAACATGCTCGTCACCTGCGGCGTTCGTCTCTCCGGGCCTATTTACGAATATCCGGGGACACTATCTTCTACCCCGAACGCTCTACCCCACCTGGGATCGTGTACGCGTCCAAATTCCCCGGTTTCTCATCGATCATGTCGTAGCTCAGTGAGACGTACGCGGTCGAGCTCGCAGCGCCGGAGCCGGAGGCGACACGCATCTCGACGACGGAGAAGTAGCTGTACACGTCTCCGGCAACGCCCGTCACTGAGCTGTTCAGCGAGACGAACTCACTTGTCATGTCCTTGTCGAAGGCGGTGTAGGTCTTCCCCGAGGGAGCAGTTCGCTGCATGCCCTCCTTCTCGCCGGGCATGAACACGCGCATAAATTGGCTGTCCTCTGCGAAACCGTAGGTCTTCATGATCTCGTCGCGATGATCGAGATACTCGCTGAGCCCATTCCAAGTCAGCGCTGTTCTCATCAAGGCAGTGATGGCCTTGTCGTCACTTTCTTTGTGGTCGAGGTCCATGCCGCCGGTGGCCTCTTCGACGGCCTCACCGCGCGCGCTATGGACCTGGTCCTCGTTCATCGTCAGTTCGCCCTTGAGGGACAGGATCTCAGATCTCTGGCTCGCCAAGTCGGCGTCTCGATCTGATGAAATTCCACCCAGGACCAGGTACGTCATCACGAACACCACGGCCGTCACGATGACCAGCAGGTTCCGCATCAAGAACTTGCGCAGACGTTCTTGCCGCGAATCCGAGGTATCGGCGTGGAAGCTGCCGGTGCCGGCGCCTTTCGGTGTACTCATCGCTCAGTTCGCTCCATCCAAACCCGGATCGGCCATGTCGGGATCCTGCTCACCGGTGGTCGTAGGGGCCGTCGGCTCCCCTGTGCCGGTGGGGGTCTCCTCGGTTCGCTCGGTGTCACGCCGCGGTGTCGCCGGAGGGGTCGTTTCGCTCGGAGTCGTCGTCGGCGACCGACGCAGTGCACCGTCGATCAGTTCCTTCTCGTCGGGCGCGACAATCAGAGATTCCTCCGTGCTGCCCTCCGGCGGGCTGGTCGTTGCACCCACCCGCTTGTGTCCCTCGGTCGTGAGGCCTCGCTTCAGATCGAAGAACTCCCCCCGCTGCGGGTCGTACTTGCCGAGCACCCACGCCAGTAGCATCCCGTCGTCAGCTCCGCCGACGAACCGGGCCTCCCACAAGGTCGTGATATTCCCTGCGCTGTCAACGGATTTGGTCGGGATTGCCTGCCATTCCCACGTATCGGCCTGCATGCGGATCCATGCTGCCTGCCCGCGCTCGTTCTTCCCGGGCTCGTACGGTTGATACCACTGCCCGTGTGGCAGGAAGGCCCCTCCGTTCAACGAACCCGTCGTGAAGTACTTCTTCGCCTCGTCGACCAGACTCCCGTACTTCTCGAAGACCGTACTGCGATCTTTGACCTCGAAATCGAGTTGGGCCATCTCGTTCTGGATCGACACAAGGTCATCAGCCTTGGTTGCCGCCGAACTGAACGCCGGGCGCAGGTCTTCTGCGTCAGGGATGTTCTTCGCGCCGACCGCGGCCTCGGCCAATGCCTTCTCGAGTTCTTTGATCTCCGAGAGGTTGGACCGGACAGTGTTCTCGTGGCCCGAGCTCGTCCCAGTGAAGTAGACGATCATGCCCAGTGTGGCGACCGCGAAGATGACCACGACGGCATAGCGGATCAACGAGGCCGCGGGCGCTCGACGTCGCGCGTTGTCTACGCGACTACGCTGCGACGCCTCTTTGGCCTTGCGCATCCTCTCGGCCATGCCGGCCTCGTGACGCACTGGTGCAGTTTCTTCCGGCTCGGGTCCCGGAGTCTGGGGCGGTGAATCCTCGCCCATGAAGAACATCCCTTCGTCGAAACGTGTCTGAGAGTTATTCGATCAGATTTTCAGTGCTATTGTTTGCGCTGGTAAGAGCACATAATCGGGGACTACAAAATAGTATCACGGAATACTATTTCGACCCTCCGGGCTGCTACGGGCCGGGTGTTGTTGTCCCCGCGTCCTCGTCACCTTTGCCGGGCTTCATTGCTGCTGGCGCCTTGACCGAGGTGAACTCGGAGTCCTTCTCCTTGTTCTTGATTCGGTACGCCACAAAGCTTCTACCGTCATCGCTAATCGCGCCGAAACTATCGAGGGCAGGCGATCTGTCGTTGAGCGAGGCGTGGCCGATGACGGCGTTGGGTTCATGGTCGGACTCATTCGGCCAGACCTTCTTCACTGCCTCTTCTCCGACATACATCTCGATGTGGTTCGGTGCGATCAGGACATCACCGGGTTTGAGGTTGGCCTCGTTCATTGCCGATCCGACCTTCTCCCACTTGTCCCGGCCTTCTCCGTTGACGTACTGCTCCTGGGCGCTGACCGGTCCAGCCGGGAACGAATCGTCTGTTCCACTCCACCGAACCGCGGACCCTACGCCGCGGTCACAGCTCGCGTAGTAGGGGTCGCCTGGGTACACCTGGTCGTGGACATACATGTACAGGTCGGTTCCGTCATTGCCGCGACTCTGGTCGAGGAATGGCCAGGCGAAAGAGACCATCGCTTCCGCGGCTGAACTGTTGCCCCCGCCGAGACTCCCGCCGGTGCCCAACCCCGGGCACTTCAGCAATTCTGCGACCAGCGCCTTGTTGCTTGCAGTGCGCTTTGTCTCGCCGGCGAGTGCGAGTACCGATGAACCAAGGGAGCTCTCGACCGACCAGCTCGCCATCTTCACGTACCAGAGTTCTGCTTGCTTGCGTCGGGTGACGTCGTTGGGTCCACCGGGCGCTTGTTCTGCAGGGTTCTCCCACTCGTCGAGGTAGTAGAAAGCGGCGTCCCCGGGGTCGTCAGCCCCCGGATTCTTGCCGGCGATCATGTCCTGGAAGATCGGAGCGCCAGAGTCGTCGCTCATCGCGAAGGCCAGCTGAATTTCGATGTCGTACCAGTCGCGGTCCTTGTCCTTGGCGTAGTCGAGCAACTGCTGAGCCCTGGAGCCGGTCCACTGCCCCAGACCCAGGCCGGTCGAGTTGTGACCGAAACCGCCAGCCTCGATCTTGCTCTGCTTCTTCGGGCCGACCTTGTACGGCTCGTCGAAGATGTTCTGGATCGAAGTCGGGTCGATGCCGGACTCCGTCTGGAAATTGCCGAGGACGCCCGCGATGTTCTGGTCGTTCATTCCGGCATAGCTCAGCACCGAATACACCTTCTTGGCCTGCTCTTCCATGCTGGCGTCCACGGTGCTTGCATCGCCGCTCCCGGCGCGAGTCTGCGGTTCTTCGGTGAGTTCCTGACAGATCTCGGTCATCGCTTCGCGACGTTGAGTCTTCTGGTCGATGACTTGTCCGCCAAGTGACAGCAACAACGTCAGGATCAATCCACTGCCACCCAAGGCGAGACCCGTACCCGCTCCCACCGACAGTGCGCCGCCGGTGAGTCCCGAGACCTTCGCTCCGGCTTGGACTCCGAGAACAACGAGCTTGCGGAATCCCGCGCCCACCCACCTGGAGCCGCCGCGCGCGGCATTCATGGCCAACCCCGCGGCCATGAATCCGGCGTTCCCTGTCAGCACGCTGGCTTTGCTCAGCGCGCTCTCGGCGACTTTCGAGCCGTTATCTCCGTCCGGGGGCGGCGACTCATTCCGTTGGGGCCGAACCGGTCCCATTCCACTGTCACTCATCGGCCGACCCGCATCCGCGTGTCAGTCATGATCGGAAGCTCGCCGCTGTCGGTCCTGAGGCTTTCGTCGACTCCGAGACCACCTGATCCAGAGTTTGTTCCATGACCAACAGTTCGAGGAGGTCGACAGTCTGGTACGCCCTCTTGAGGGCGAAGTACTCGTCGTATGCGGTCATCGCATTGTTGCGAAGTTCGATAAGTGGCTTGGCCCGGGTGTCTCCGGGGCGCACATCGTTGATCGTGTCGCCATTGCTCAACGGCCATCGGAGGTCGCGCGAACTCATCGACGGAATCGGCTGCTCAGACAGATGCGCCAAGTAGTCCCCGATTGACGGCTCTCCCGTACCCAGCGTCTCGAAGTATCCGTCGGCAACCGATCGTTGCCGCCAGTCGAAGTCGGTACCTCCGGACATCGGGCCGGATGAGTGAAGGGTGTAGGTGTTCACCAGGTATCCGTCGGGGAACGTGGTGTCAAGCAGTGCGGCTCGCTCGGTCTTGTTGGCGACACCCTCGATCGCACTGGAGGGCTTCTCCATCAGTTCTGTGCGCAGCTCGACGGAGTCCATGCCGGTGATCGAGTCGCCATCGATTGCCGACGGAAGCGCTGGCGGCAGCAGCCGAACACTGGGATCGTTCCCGACTCGGACACTGGTCTGCGCCATCTGCGAGGTGTAGTTCGAGATCCTCGTCAGCTGGGTCTTCATGTCAGCCAACCGACTGTCGAGCACCTTGCGTTTCGCCTGCTCGGTTCGCCAGGTCACGGTGCCGGCGAAGATGTCTTCAGGCTCGGGAAGGCGGTCGGAATCCAGCGCGGGCAGGTGCTCTGCACCGCGGGCAGCGGGATTCACAACCACCCTCCACTGATCGTTCTCGATGAAACTGCGATCCATGCCTGTCGCGACAGGTCGGTTGCGCGGTGTCATGAGTTCCTTGCGCGCCCGCACAGTCAGATTGATCAGCTGGGGTGCGAAACCGTCGGGCGCTTCCAGGATGATCCCCAGGTATCCGGTGTTGCCAAACGAATACACCGCCCCGGCCAGCGGCGTGTCGAGCGTGGTCGGACCGCCCCCGGGGCCGCCGTCAATCCCGGTGCCGTACACGTAATAGTCCGCGGCGTCAGAACTCATCTGCGAAGGGATCTCAAACTTCATCAGAACCAGGGCGCGATCACGGTCCCGGTTGACGTAAACGGGGTTCACCGTCCCCTCGACACCGGTCCTCGATGTGACGAATGTGCTGTTGTACAAAGCGGTTTCGCTCAGCACAGTGTTCCCTGCGCTCAAGGCTCCCCACACTGTCATGCCCACCACCAACAGCCCTGACAACGACAGTGCGGCCATCACCACCCCGAACCGTTCGATGGTGTAGTGCGGACCTAGCTTGAATCGGTCCGAGACGCGCTTGCGCCACACTCGAACGCGCTCAAGCCAGGACAGGTCCTCCTGCGACGACGATCGCTCTGTCGCTGTGACCATTACTCACCTCTTCGATGTCTTGACAGGCCCATCTCTGTGCTGCGAGAGAAGAAAAACCCCGCCCTGAACCCAATATGGGCAAGTGCGGGGTTGCCTTCTGTGGTCGCCGAACTACAGCCGGGCGATGGCTCCGTCCCCGATTTCGATGACCAGGGGGTCGCTGGCGCCGGTGGATGCCGGCATGGCGTTGCTGCCGCCGGTGTCACCGAAGTTGTCGACGGTGTCCTTGCCGCCTTCGGCCAGATCGCTGATCATCGAGTACCCACCGAACAGCAGAACTCCCCCCAGGAGGACCAGACCGGCGACCTTGCCCCAGCTTTCGCGCGACTGCTCGTTGGTCAGCTTCTGGAAGATCTTCCATGCTGCGAACAGCAGGCAGACCACGCCGACCACCCCGAGGAACGCCCCGCCGGCCTTCTCTGCGTAATCCTGGCCGTTCGTGAAGAACTCGACGAGGTCCCAACCGCCGCCGCTGCCGTCCTCTTCGGCGGCAACGATCGATCCCGCAGTGTCGGCCGAGGCCGCAATCTGATTCCAGCTCATCAGCCTTTTCTCCTTGATCCATCGGCTCCGCCGATAGCTTCGTGTGTGGGCACTTCGTGACGTCCCGGTCGGGTGCGCGCGGAAGACTTAAACCGCCCCGATAGTAACTCACCAAGAATATACATCACGCTTCATGCCGAGGTAGGGGCAACATACGAGCCCTTCGCAATAACTTGCCAAGAATATGTTTCTCGCGTCCACTTCGCGCTCGCGTCGTGACGCAGGCGGCGAGGTGTGCCCCGGCCCGGGACGTCAGTTGTCTCGAGGTGGCCGTGGTATCGGCGCACCATCTCCACGCTCTCCGGTGCTCGGATTCTGCACCCGCGAGCCTTGGCCGTCCGACCGCTGATTCACCGCGGCCGCCGAAAGAGCCGCGGTCGACATCGCCGCCGTCCCGGCACCGCCGCTGCGGCGCTGGGGAGCCTGTCCGCCCATCGAACCGCTGGCGCCGCCGCCACCCTGGTTACCGCCTGCCGATCCAGCGCCTCTCCCGGAAGGGCCCATCGCCTCGGGCGGGCGCCGGCGCTGTGGGCCTGCGAGCCGCTGGGAGATCATCGATGAGGCAGTCAGCGCTGCGGTGTGCCCCAGGACCGAACTGTCGTCGCTGCCTCCTCCGTTCGCGATGACATCGGAGCGCAGCGGACCTCCCACTTGGCGGTTCGGCCCGGCGTGCTCGACTGGCGCTGCGGGCTGAGGCCCCATTGGTGTCGCCGATGGGCTGGGCGTCCCTGCCGGCGCGCCACTGGAGAAGTCGCTGAGTCCGCGACTGAGAACACCGGCGGCCACCTGACGATCCCCCGCGAGCCGGGAGGCTGCTGCTGCAGCTGGCTGGCTCGTCAGCTCGTTACCGTTGGCGTCTATGAGAACCTCGCCGTTGTCTCCGAGCATTCGCCCCTGACCGTCGAATCCGGCCACATCCTCCGACGCCAGCGGGGATCCGTCCTCGCCCAGGATGGGCGCTCCCGTCCCGTCGTGGACGTTGCCGGTGGCGGCGTCGACCGGCATCATGTCGGCGGCTGTGAGCGGCTGTCCTCCCGCGGACCCGTCTGCGGTGACGGGATTGCCTCCGTTATCGAGAAGCGTTCCGTCTTTGCTCACGCTCATCGACCCGTCACCGGCGCCGGGTACTCCGGGGTTGCCTGCGCCACCACCGTCGCGGCCGGTTCCGTCAGAATCGCCGCCTATATCTCCGCCGTCGCCACCGAGGCCGCCGCCGACGAGCATCGAGGTTCCGGCCATACCCACGCCGCGAGAAATGCCCTGTCGCAACGCCCCGGGTTGACCCGGATCCATACCGCCAGATGCCTGTGTATCCATGAACTTGTTGACCAGACGCGTCACCGCCTGATCGACACCATCGAGCAAGGACCTGCGGATCTTCAGGGCCATCATCGTGAACATGATCAGACCCGCGGAGCTGATCGCCGTGATGATCAGCACCACTGTGTGCAGGTTGTTCTCACCCGCCAAGCTCAGGACGCCGGCGGTTCCTGTTGCTGCCGCGACTCGGGTTCCTTCCGATACCCCGTCTGCCAACCGATCGGCCAGTGGGCGCTCAAGGATCGTTGGGACGACCACGATTAGCTCCTGGACTACCTTGTAGATGAAGATCGTGCCCAGAATCTCGAGAAACATTGCCGCGGTGTAGATCACGCACTTGGCGATACCGGCAACGAAGCCGAGGGTGGCGAACGGGACCGCTCCGATCAGCTGGATGCCCCGCTTGAACGAAGAGATCATCATCATCATGGCGTAGGCCAGACCGATGATCACGAATGAGAACAGCATGGTCATCGCCGAGAACCAGTACATGAACTGAGCGGGACCGGTGCCGATCGCAGTGACGCTCGCGTGGGCCTCCCTGGCCCACGAGCTCGTCGTCTGGCCAGGGGTGTAGACGTTCATGCTGGTCGGTCCGAACGAGGTGTTCAGGTAGTTGTACATGGCCAGCGGGGACATGTTGCACGCCGTACGGGCGTCGGTGTCCGCCTTGCCATCCCACCGGTGATTGACCACCGTGGAGTTCAGGCACGACTCGCTGCTTTGTCCCA
This sequence comes from Gordonia sp. KTR9, assembly GCF_000143885.2. Lineage (NCBI taxonomy): Bacteria > Bacillati > Actinomycetota > Actinomycetes > Mycobacteriales > Gordoniaceae > Gordonia > Gordonia sp. KTR9. Next base: position 44,501 of record NC_018580.1, on the reverse strand, counting down.
TGCCGAAGGTCATGATCGAGTACTCGGTGCTCGGGTCCCGCGTCGCTGTGAAGCTGGCCCCATCGGCCACGTCGATCAGGGGGTTCTTCAGCTCCTTGACTTCCGCGCCGGTCATTGCCGACAGACTCTCCGGCGAGGCCAGATCCTGGAACCACGAGGCGATCGTTTCGCGGGTCTCCTGTTCCATCGGAGAACCCTTGTACTTCTCCATCTCCTTGATCAGCCCGGCCTTGACGCTCGACTCGAAACCGCCGGCACTGACTGTGTCACCGTTGCGGTACTTGTTGAGCAGCTCCATCGTGGAGGTGAAGATCTTGCTGTCGCTGTTCTCCTCCGCCGCCGAATTGCCTGTCTGCTGGCCCGAGGCATTCTCGCCGCTCACCGATGAAGCCCAGGTGGTGTCGTTACCGTCTGCTGTGCCCTTGCTGATGGTGGTGTCGCTGAAGCTGGACCACACGGGTCGGTTGCCGGAGTTGATGTTGAGCGCCAGTTTTCGCGCTACCGCCGCGGTAGCGCCGTTGGGCGCATCGTCATCCTCGTTCCACCAGAACTCGCCGTTGCTCTTCTCCCCCGTCGGTGGTTGGAGGCGCGGGCCGTTGACCCAGGCTTCGAAATCGACGTACGTGCTGAGCACAACCTTGGTGGCTTGGGCATTCGCCGTGTCTCCGGAGGCGCCGTGCATGGCTTCCAGGCCTGCGGTGTAGCTGGTGCCGAGCAGCGGTAGTCCCACAACGAGGAACGCGATGCGAATGATCAGGGCTTTCATCTTGTTGCCCGTGTCGAACTTTCGCAGCAGCAGCATGCCGGCGACGGTCATCGCGAGGAACATCGGGATGGTCACCATCCACCCGAGCTTGACCATGGCGTCGTAGACAGTCCCGAAGAACTCACGCAGCCCGTCGAACGCTCCCGGTGGCTCCTCGGCGTTGCCTTCCATTCCCGCGGTGAAGGTTTCGTTGGTGTTGTCGCTGACCGCGTCGACCATGAAGCGGAAGGGGTTAGTCCACTGCAGTACCGAGAGAACCGAGTCGAATGCGACGTCGACGAATCCTGCGCCCGCGTATCCGCCCATCATCAGCAGGCCTGAGAGGCCTCGTCCCGCTGCGGCACCACCGTCGGCGGCCATGACCGTATCGAAACCCATCCCGGAGAGCATGGCGCCGTAGAGCAGATACCCTTCGACGCCGGTATCCACGGACCCGGCGGATTCTGCCTGGGGTACTGCTGTCAGGTTCTCGCCGGAGTTCCTGGTGTCGCGGTTGAATGCGGAGTAGTTCACGCTCGACACGTTCGCCGCGTCGGCTGCACTGAAGAGCCAGTCGGTACTTTCCTGCTTGCTCCGGTCCGGGCTGCCGACGAACGATCCTGCGCTACCTGGTTTCCCCAGAATCGGTCCCCACGCTTCCAGGCCGGCTTTCGTCTCAGTGGCGTCTGCTCCTTCAGCCTCAGCCTCGGGCGTGTTCTCTTCGGACTCGTTGGAGCCCAACGGTGACAGCGCATTGACGTAGAAACTGGTCAGTGACGAGCTGAGCCGAGCCAAGGACAGGTTTGCAACCGCCTCCTCGTCGCTGGGAGCTTCCTCGTCGTCCTCCGATGCGGGATCTTCCTCACCGAATCCCTTGCCGGCCATGCAGTCCAGGAAGTCGGCCTCGTCGAGTTTCGCGGGGTCTGGCTCAGATTTCTTGTCTGAGTCCATGCAGGTTTCAACCGCTTCCCACAGCTTCTCGTCGTCAATCGAGCAGTCGCTACCGACGATCGGTTCATCGAGTCCGGGATCGGCGGTGTCGGTTGACTCCGGGTCTTCCGTTTCGCTGTCGGTCGTTGCGTCCGGACACAGCTTGTCGATGTTCTTCTCGGTTAGTTCGGTGTATCCGCGACCGTACTTCGCGCTGGCATCGGCAGGGATCGCTCCGGCTGCTCCTGCCGATGCCGCGATCACCGCGGCGGCCGCCAACAGAATGAGCAATCCCGCCACTACTGCGGCCAACGACCTGCGGCCCACGAACTGCGCTGTCATCATCACCCCCACTGAAACCCCCCGTTTTCCAGATGTCATCGCTGTGAGCTCTGAAGTCGCGCTGCGGTTCTCGGCTCCCCCTGGTCCCTGACGGGCTCGCCGGCCAACAACTCGCGTCGAGCCTCAGCGCGTTCCTGCTCGGCCCGCTCGAGTGCCGCGACCTCGCTGTTCGCTGCGATCTTCTTGGCTCTGTCGACCTCTCGCACGCGGGCGGCGAAGACCTCACCGTCGTCTCCTGGTTGCTGCTCGATCTTGAGTCCCAGACTGAGCTGGGTGGAGAACACGACGTTGACCGAACCCCGGCGCAGGTAACTGATCGCCAGGTCGGTGGCGGCAAGGAATCTCTTGAGCTCGGTCGGGACCGCGGTGTGCAGTGCGGTCTCGTAGTTGGTGATGGTCTCTTTCGCCATTGGGCCCAGCACGGTGTAGTCGGCTCGTTCGAACTTGTTGAAGCCCTGATTAGCCAGCATCACATCGGGGTTCTCATAGAGGTACCCGACTCGAGCACCTCGACGGAACAGTCGCTCGAACTGGGCTACCAGGTATTCCTGAACCTGGTTGTCGGTGATCTGGTCGGCGCCGTGGATGAGCAGGACGTCGCCTTCGTCCAGGGATGCCACGGCGAAGCCCACGACATTCACCAGCTGTGCCATCGCCAGCCCCTTGCTGCGGTTGACCAAGCCCGAGAAGTCGTAGATCACTCGTCGGGCCGAGGCTGCCGAGTTGATCGCATCCGACGTCGGCTGATTGAACAAGTCCGAATTGGCCTGCAGCATGTCTTTGAAGACACCTTGGAGAGTCTTGATCGCGCGCTGCGCGTCGGTGTCTTGGTTGCCCTGCTGGAGCAGTCTCTTGTGCATCGTGTCGAGGTACGGGACGAAGTGCTGCAGGAGGGGGACCTCGTTGTGGTCGAGCCCAACCAGTCGGAGTTTCTCTTGGTTCTTCTCTGCCGAGCGCGCCCACATCTTCTGGTCGACGTAGAACTCCGTCAACCGATCCTTGAGTTCGCTGCGGATGATCGAGACCGCTGATGGGTCGGCCGCTCCGAGGGCCTGCTCGGCCATCAGTACCAGTTTGGTCAGGTGGATGCCGTACAGGCTGAGCTGATCCTTGCGCTCGCCGAAGAGCTCGAACATGTTGACGTCACCACGCCTCATGTCCAAGCGTGCGGTAATTCTTTCCAGCGGTGGTCCGAGCTTTTCCAACTGGGCGCCGTTGAGTACCAGATGCACCACGCGATGGTTGTTGAGCAGCGCCGCTTGGCTGATCTTGCTCCCCCACATGTCGACCACTCTGGCCCGGTCGAGTGCGTGATTGAGAGCCTGATCGGCGAGGACCACATGGTGTCGCCAGCGGTCGACCTCGAACAGGATCGCTGAGTTGTTGTAGTCGCCGCTCATCTGACCGACGAACTCGCCACCGGGGTCAGCGAGACCGTTGGTCACCAGCGAGTAAGACCCTGCGTACTCAGTTGAGGTCATGTGGAAACCGTCGCTGCGTTTGTCGTCGTTCTTGGCGAACAGCGTGGACAGCTCTTGACGTTGTTCACCGTGATACGGCGCTGCGTGCAACGACGAGAATGCTTCGATGTACTGTCGCGCGAGTTTGTCGACCGCGGAGTCGAGTGCATCCAGGCTCGGAGCGTGAAGCAGCAGTCGGTTCTGCACCGACAGGTAGGACGCACCGTCCTGTAGTTCAGCGACTGTGCTGTACAGATCGTCTGCGGCTTTGGCCGCACTCCGTTTGGTGCTCATCGTGCCGCCGTCGGCCTGTTCGCGTTCTTCGAGTCGGTCGAGCTTGTCTGCGCGCTTGAGGGCGTTCTCGACCCACTTCTCGTCCTTACGTTCGACCTGCTCGAACACGATCGCGGTGACACCTGTGGGCAGATCGGACGGAATCCGGCTCACTCCCCAAAAGGTCGGGAACTCGTCGCGTGCTTCGTCTCGGTGGAACATCGCCAGAATGCATGCAACCGCGCCTGATCCGTCGATCTCGTAGTAGTCCGACCGAAACACGTATCGTTCACGCGGCTTGATGGCCACCAGGTGGTCGTAGAGCTCGAGCGATTCACCGAGCGCTTCGATGTAGAGCTTGCGTTGCTCCTTGGACATCTTCTCGATGTCGAACGACGCTTCCTCTGCTTTCGCGGCCTGTTCTGCGGCGATCTGTGCGGCGATCTCGTCGAGGCGGCTGGTGTCGAAGCGCCCTGGACGCTTGACAGTCGGCGCGCTCGAGGTTGCCGGCTGCCCACTGCGTAGGCTCTCCACTCGCGCCACAACGTCCTCGGCGACCACATTGAAGATGTCCTCGCCGAGAGCCTCTTCCAGGTCGATGTCCTGGTCCCGGCTGACTGCCGCAGCGGTCTCCCACTCCTCAGCGACGTCGATCTGACCGAGCGGACCCTCATCAGCGTCGTCGTCGCGCTGCGAGGTCCCGCCCCACAGGTCGGGATCGATACCCTCGTCATCGACCTCATCTGATTCGATACCGAAGATGGAGTAGTCGATGTCGGCGTTGTTTCGTTTGAACAGGCCCATCGGCACAATCCCACCCTCGTCGACACATTTGTGTCGAAGTCTAACATGTGGAATTACTCGGATCGGTTTGAGAAGACCCTGTACTGCCTGTTCACAGTACAGATATGTCTGTGCCGTACTTTTCCACCGGAGTTCTTACGCAGAAATCATCCGTCGATTCCAACCGCACGGAATTCACCCGAGCCCCGCTCATGCACAGAGCCTCGATGCAGAGGTTCTGCATCGAGGCTCTTGTTCAACCGGCACACCTACGTCGCTGCGAGGTCACTCGTCCCAGTCGCAGTAGCCGACGATCTCCGAGTCCACACCGTTGTCTGACAGGTGGTCCTTGATCTTCATCAGTTGGTCCTCGTCGTCGGCGTACACCATCCAACTTCGGTTGGTGAGTATCTTCGTTTGTCGCGAGGCCTGTCCCTGCATGCATTGGCGCTCCCGTTCACCCGATTGCCGAACCCAGGTGCCCTCGGAGAGTTGGAACGTGACGCCGTCGAGCGTGCAGTTGCGACGGTCGATCGCGCCAGACGCTTCGCAGCTGCCGCCGGCCGCGGTGATCCCTTCGCTGACCGGGCGACCTTCAAGCATCGTGTTTGCATCGGATGCATCGTTCGACGACTCGGCACCCCGGCCCACGAGCCAGAGCAGCATCACGATCGCGACGACGGCAACCAGGACGGCGGCGGCGAGCGTGAGCACCATGTTCCTGCGAGTGATCCACAGCTCGCGTAGAGCTGTCATCGCAGGGCCCGCTTCGCCCCCGAGGTGGGCGTGCCCACCCCTACCACCGCGGACACTCTCGACCCATTCATGACTTTCGACCCCGTCCCTTCGAGTTCGGGATGTCGCGTTTTACGACATCTGATGTCTAGCAAATCCTGCTCGCCGGTAGCCTCAAGCCCATGGTCAAGCGGCAGATGCGTACGAATCTCGACCCGTATCGCCTCGTCGGCGACAAGCAGGTCCGCAAGACCATGCAGCTGCTTATCGATGACGGATGGTGTTTCGTGCGTCTGTCGAGTTCGCAGCATCCGATACTTCGCTGGCCCGAGAGCGGCGCCCAGATCACCCTGCCGTTGACTCCGAGTGATCATCGGGGGCTGCGCAATACGCTCTCGACCGCCCGACGGGCTAGCGGGGTTGATCATCGGATCTGAGCCCGCGCTGCCGCAGGCGTTGTCTCGATCTCGAACCGTGAGTAGCTCTGTTTGCTCACGCACAACACCACTGCGTTCATGAATCGAGCGAGGTCGGGGACCTGCACGGACCATCGCTCACCGGTTCGGGTATTCCACAACACCCCTGAGTGCACGTCGAACCCTGCGTATCGTGCCATCGCTACATACAGAGCTGTCTGCAGGAACATCTCGTGGTCGAGTGCACTGGTGAACTTCAGCTCGAAGATCTGTCGGTTGTAGATGGCATCGGCGATGCCGGAGAAGGTAATCGGGCTCCAGTCCTCCGCGCCGGCGTAGGCGAACCCTGACAGTCCCATGCCCACCTGCACCCGACAGTCACGTGGTAGCTGGGTGCTCAAGCGCTGCGTGAGGGCCGCAGCGACCTCTGCGGGGATCGTCGCGCTGACTTGGTTGTGGTATCGCATCTGCTGGGTCTCAATGGCCGCCAATGTCAGAGCGTCCTTCCACGGGTCGCCCGTGATCTCCGACAGCAGACTCCTGGCCAGGATCGAGGTGTGCGTCATCATGACTGCTTGCGCGGTGGCGTCATGGCGCTCGAAGAAGAGTGCTTCCTGATAGGCCGCGACGGCCGGCGACAGGTCGATCAAGCCGTCAGCCCGATCGATCACGATCTCGCTTCCGGTCCCGTCATCGAGTCGTTCTCGAGTGATCAAACGCATTGCTGCAGCGATGTTCTCGGAGTATTTGAACGAGAATGCCGCCTGTGCCATGAACGGCTGGTTGTACTGGGGACGCACCGCGTTGGGCAGGTTGGTGAACTTGCTGACCGGCATCTGTCCGATCATCTCCTCGGCGCCGGGATCGGTCGGCATCGGATTCCTGCGCATCGCCCCGCTGCGCACAAAGACGACCTCCTGTTTGCCGCGGCTCGCGGCGACCAGGAAGACGTTGCGCAGTACTTCGTGGTCGGTGTTGGGCAAGTTGGCCCGCACAGTCCAGTTGTTGAGGCTGTAGTCGAAAATCACGCAGACAGGTCGCTCCATGCCCTTGGAGGCGTCGAACGTCGTGAAGACCGCAACTCCGTCCTGCGGCCGGACGGCGGAGTCGCCCCCCCGAATCGAGGCGAACACCGTTGACTTGTTGTACCGCTCAGGGGCCAGTTTCTCGGCCTCATTCAGCGCGTGCACCATGGCTCCGGTCTGTTTCCCGAGGCAGAGCAGGTCTCCGGGGGCAGTCTCGGCGATCAATGCGATCGCCTCAGCGTGATCGAGAATTCGGACTCGCTGATCGGGGTTGACTCCGACGATCGGCTTGTTCCACGCGGTGCCGAGCAGCGCCCCCATCTCCGGGCCCATCCGGAAGCTCTGGGTGAACGGCAGCATGACCGGTGCGGTGCAGAACTCCCGAGCGAACGCTTGGACGTCGAGTGTGGTGTCGCTGCGGACTTTCTGGGACATGTCCCCGACCATCACGATCTGCATTCTGGGGTTGGTGCTCTTGATGTTGCGCAGGAGGATCGCGTACTCGGTGTTGATGTCCTGGTACTCGTCGACGACAAGGAGGTCGTACTGTCCGAAGCCCGGCCGAATCGCTTCGAAGTTGTCATTGAAGACCTGGACTGATTCGCCGATGCCGCAGCTGATGCCCAGTCGCTGCAAGTGGGGGTACACCACTCCGTGGTAGTTCTGCACTCGCGCGCCGCCGACCCGGTCCTGCGCGTCTGCTTTGAGCAGCCGGCTGTAGGTGAGGTAGAGGATGCGTGTGGTGGCGCTGAGCCTGGCGCACAGGTCTTGGATTGTGCTGGTCTTGCCCGATCCGATTGCAGCATCGACGATCACGTCGTGCCCTTTCGCGGCCGCGTCGACCACTGCTTGCTGCTCGGCGCTGAGGACTGCGACCGCTGGTGGTGCGGGTTGGCTGGGCCGGGCTCCTAGTACGGCGGTCATCGTCGGACTCCTTCGTGCGTGGTTTGCGGCAGCTGCACTGCTGTTCACCGGGGTCGCTGGTTGTGTGGTCTCGTACACTTCACTGGTGGCCAGTAGACCGTTGCGCATCGTTTTGTTCGTCGATGGCGTGCTGGCCTGCGGTCTCGTAGTTCTGCTGGCCGTCTTGCTCACTCGTCCCGCCGGTGACGTCGAACGGCCCGTCGTGCGCACCGACGATGGGGTCACCTGCGTACTGGGCGCTCCGTACATCGGTGGCGGCGGGCCTCGGGCCGGCTATGTATTCGACGACAACTGCCTGCCTGTCGCCCACGTGTGAGTCCTACTGGTCAGTACCGTTTGTTCGGGTCATCGAGCTCGCCCATCAGGTACGCCGTCGTGGTCTGCAGAACCGCGGCCAACGCACTCAGGTCATCGACGTCGACTCGACGTCGGCCCGTCTCGATCTCGATGATTGCCTGTCGCCCCAGCCGCCGGCCGTTCTGACTCACGGCCTCGCTGAGTTCTCTCTGAGTCATCCCCAGGTCGCAACGCTGTGTCACCAACCTGGTGGCCACGATGCGCCCCACCGGACCCATCGTGATCGCGTGCTTTCCCATGCGGGTGATCCTATAGTGACCATCGTCCACCCTCGACGCGCTCCCAATCGATGACAATCGCTCGTCCTATCCGGTTTGTGCAGGTCATGGGTCTACATGATCGCCTCGACTTTGTCCTTTGCCGGTGCGCGGTACACCGAGCGCAGCACCTCCAACGCATCCGCCCCGTTGAGCAACTCGCACCGGCGGAACATCAGTGACGAGTTCTCTCGTTCGGCGCGCAGTACACGATGAGCAGCCTTGAGCTCCTTCATGTTCGACGCTCGAACCAGCAAGTACTGGTGCAACGAACTGAACTGGCCACCGACCTTGTTGACGAGCACATCGAGCTTCTCGCGTTCCAACGCCAACAACTCGGGATCGCGGTGTCGCAACGATCGGTTCTGGTGCTCGACCGCCGCGATCTGTTGAAACACCCGTTGGGATTCCTTGGTGGTCAGATAGCACCAGGACGTTCCACTGTCGATCTTCTGATGGAAGCTGTCGACCCGACGCACGATGGCGTTGCGGTCGCCTTCGAACAGCAGAGCCGATGCGCTGCCGACGACCGAGTACATCTGCCCGACCTCGCCGTCGACATACCGCAGAATGCCGCTCGCCTCGACGTCCTTGATCCCTACGATCGACAGGAAGCCATACGGTTTGGAGCTTGTTCGGGTCATCACCCGACGTTTACGCGTGGGAATGTAGTCGAGTAGCGCCGGGATCTGCATGAACTTCATGTCCCCGGTCTTGGTCTGTTTTCCCAGAACCGCGGCGGTGATCGACATCCAGATGACCAGGAGAACCAGCACGATCCAGGGAGCTGCCGACAACGGACTCTGCAGCACGATCCAGGCCGTCACGAACACGAACAGCACCCAGTACAGGATGCTCTTGATCGAGATCGGTTTGCTCTTGAGCTGAAACGCCTGCAGCGTGATCTTGTGATCGAGGCGGCTCCGGTCGATGCTGACCGGAATCTTGTACGCGCTCTTGACCATTCCTCTGCACTCCTACGATACTAATGTCCGAAATCAGGCTTGAACCCGATGAAGTTCACCACTCTGCCGCCTCCGGCCTCGAAGGACTGAGGCTCCAACCGGCCGGTGGCCTCGTACTGGCCGCCAGACCTCGAGGTGGCGGTGAACCCGACGTACTCGTCCGCGAGCAATGCGGTCACCTCACCTTCGCTGAAGGTGTGTGTGCCGAACGAACGCTTGAATCTGACCTTCGTCCCTGTCCGCGCCCAGATCCCTTCAGCATGAGTCGCGCTGTTGGCCTCCTTGGTGAAGCCCACGTAGACGATGGGCCCGCGGTCTGGGTCGTCTTCCGGCTCGAACATCTTGCCTTCGAGATGACCGACGATCGTCTCACTGCTCCCGTCGCTCCGGGTGAGAGTGAAGGTGACGCTCTTGCCTTCCGACAATGCCGCCACTTCCTCGTCGGTGAAGCGATGACCTCCCCAGCTCCGGCTGAACCGCGTCGCGGTGCCGAACTCGGTCGCATAGTGCAGATCCTCTGGTAGATCGACGTATTCGCGCTCGGTGAGGGTGTTCGTTTCGGTCATCGTGACACTCCTTCATCATCGTCACATGAGGTCGGATGATCCGACTTCTGGCCATATTCAATCACGAATACGACCACCGGACCAGAACTCGGTCCGGTGGTCTCACGGCCTATTTTGCGACCTTGCGCTTCCGTGTCCCCGGGGGCGAATTTCGATCATCGAGCTTGAGGCGAAACCCGAAGGTCTTGTTCCCCTGGAACGTCCCCTCGCCCAGTTCACCTTTCGCCCGGTACGGTCGCCCGGTTTTTCCTTTGGCATCGAATTCGATTGTCTCTCCGGCCAAGAGTTTCATGACCTCTTCGTCGGTGAAGTCTTTGCCGGGCCAATGCGGGTTGGCTCCCCAGCCGCGCGCCTTGAACGAGACCTGCTTGCCCTTCCACACCCCACTGACCAGATCCGTTCGGGGTGCGCGTTCCTCGAACTGAGGTTTGAAACTGACGTACGGGTACTTCGTCCCGTCCTTGTCCATCACGCCGGATTCGAGCTTTCCCTTGCAGGTGTAAGTCTTCCCGGTCTTCGGGCTCGTGGCTGTGATCTCGAGGGTCTCGCCGGCCACCAGTTTCGCCACCTCCGAATCGGTGAATCGATGTCCACCGAACACTCTCTTCGCGCGCGTGGCGACTTTGTCCGCATGTCGAAAGTGAAGTGCCGGCGGCAAATCGATGACTTCGACAGCTGCGCGAGTCAAGCCGGCCTTGCCCGTCCGCTCGGTGAGTTCGCGGGGCAACTTCCCGGCGTTGGTCTTCATGGTTGCGAGATCGTCGCGGACGAGGTCGGCCACAACTGACAGGAAGTCCTCGGCAGCGCCGGTGCCGGCCTCGATCTGAGCCATCTGTTCGAACACCTGCTCGGTGATCGTGAGGTCTCCGATGTGTGTACCCGGCAGGATCCGGTGGTTGAGTTCCCCGATCGGGCTCAGGGTGATTTTGCCCTTCTTCTCGACCATCAGGGCTTTGCCGGCACTGTTGTTGGTGATCTCGGCGTAGGTGCTCGTACGCGTGGCGCCGGTACCGACGCTGCGCTTCTCGAGCTGCTTCATCAGCCAGCCCATCGTCGGGTGGGGTGGCCGTTTGGGGAACCCCTCGTGAACGAACGGCGCTGCCACCTGTCCCAAACTGATGGCCTTCGGCGCGACCTCGTCGCTGTCCTCGTTCTCGTCGTCCTCGATGACGAACACACCCTTCCAGCCAAGCACTGCGGGAACGTTCAGCGATCCGACGAAGCTGGGGTACTTCTCGACATGTCCACGGTGCTGGTCAAATTCATAGTCCGGGGCGAGCATCGTGAGGTAGTTCTTCGCGAGGAGCTCGTAGATCTCTCTGCCGAGTTCGCCGTACTCTTTTGCCACGGCATCCAGGCTCGCGGGGACATTGGGCCCCGGCCGGTTGGCACCGTGTGCGCCGCCTGACTTGATGTGGGTCTTGCGCGGTCCGCGATGACTGAGGTCGGCCGGGTCGACTCCGACGACCCCGGCAATCTGGTCGACGAGCGGTAGCAGCTCGTTGAACTGCTCGATCGAGATGAACTTGTCCTCGGTGCGCGGGTAGGAGACGACCTGAGCCTCGTACATCTTCTGGTAGGTCTCCAGCACCTTCTTCGCTCCAAACCCTTTCTTGGACAGGAGCGAGGACAAGGCAGCTAGGTCCATGAGCCGGGGCGGAGCGGTCTTCTTGCGGCTGACTCCGTCATGAACAACCGGTGAGGACTCCAGCCCGCCCGGCACATCCGCCTTGTTCTCGAACCGATCGACCTCGGGGTCGGCGTAGGTGACACCGTTTTCGTCCCGAAAACGGTTCTCATAGAAGGGTTTCTTCACGTAGTTTTTGTGCGCGTCGAGGCCGTCGCCGACGATCACGACCATCGCCGACTTGAGTCGACCGTTGCGCAGGACAGTGCTTGCTCCCGATGCCTTCGTGGCCACGCGGGTGAACTGCATGGAGAGCATGTCCCACTTGGACCGGAAGTCAGCCTTGCGGTAGTCGCCCTCGGATTCGATCGATGTCACCGAGCGACGGGCCTTGAATGCTTTCTGCAACGACGCCGGCGTCTCATCCAGAAACTCCATGCGTTCGAGCTTCTTACCCTCGAGGCCCAGGAACTCGACAATCTCCCAGCCCAGAAGCGACCCTTCGCCCGTGGGGTCAAGATCGGCTGCATTGCACACCGTGTCACAGCTCGACAGGGTCTTCTTGAGCTCCTGGAGCAGACTCTTGGCGTCGGGGTCGGTCACCAACTTCTTCCCCGAGACCTTGCGGCGAATCTCGCGTTCCCAGCGGAAGTCGCCGGAATCCCAGGGCAGATGCTCCAGGTCCCAACTCCGGTACTTCTCGGCGAGTGACGCCGGGACCATCTCCGACGGATCTTTCAGTTCCAGCAGATGACCGCGAGCGTTGACGATGACGTACTCGGTTCCGTCGAACGAGCCGCTCATACCGCCGAGCGCCGCGGCGAAGTTGCGGGCCGCCGAGGGCTTCTCAGTAAGTATTCCTACTTTCCCCATAGTGTTTGTCCCATCATCGCCGGATGCTGTCTTCATGCAGGTACATGGCGGTACGGTGTCGCTGCCGCATTGTCTGATGAATAACACTCACCATAACAGTGATGACGAATGGAGCCCTCGGCCTGACCCGGATTCTCAGGCGGAGAGCATGGACCATGCGCTCGGATTGTCACGCACCGCGTCCACGGAAGACGTGTTTGGCATGACGCCTGGGCGTCAGATCCAAGAGTCACCGAGTTTGCGACATGAGTGCGTCGACGCGGCCCCGCAGTGTGTTCCCGCACGAACAACAGGGTCCACGGGCTCTGTCTAGCGCGAACAGTCGAAACTCGGTTGGCAGATCACAGTCCGTATGTGAGCCCCGGAAAGCCCCTGCAGTCCTCTATGTCGACACCGCGGACGATCGCCGCCAGGTTGGGGGATTCTCGCAGTTCGACAGCCACCAGCGCCGTATTGGGGTCCCAGACCTCGAGTCGATCGCCGAGCCAGCCGGCAATCCACATCGCCACGTTCCCCGCGGTTGGCCGAATCCGCCAGTGCTGCAGTGGGAGACGTGGGCCACCGACACCGGCCGGCCACAGCACCGGACGATGCAGCTCCGCTACATCCTCTGGGTACCACAGCATGCGGTGACCCAAGATGGCGGCCAGCTGCTGCAATAGCCCGCGCATCGCTGCCTGATCTGTTCTCGCGCCTCCACCGTCAGTGACTCTCGGGGTAGTGACAACCGCCGTGACGCTGAAGTCGTAGACCTGGGGACATTGACGGATGCAGCCGCTACGGAACTCGATCGCAGAACTGATTGTCGTCGTCGACGGTTGTCGTACTGACAGCGGCTCATTCGAGCTCTCGCCAACGGTCTGCATCGTCTCTTCCACCCCGGTCACGAACCCACTTTAGACGGCGGGGTCGGTAGATCCCACCAGCATCTGGGCGCCGTGTGACATCTGCCTATGTACCACTTTCTCGTGCCTTTCTTGCACTTCTGAACACGTCGCTGAACTGTACTAATACGAGTCACTGAGGAAAATGGTACAAGCGTTCGCGGAAATGGGTACGTGTAGGCACGCCGCTGACCAGCGGTAACACCCTGATGCAGGCTGTGATGTCCCTCCGGTGAACTTCTTGTCGCCGGAAAACCTGTTACAGAGCAGATTTCGCGACGGCTGCGCGGCCTAGATCGTGGTTCGAGGAGTTTCTGAGAATCGTGGGTACACGGCTTATCCCCGGTACATGGTTCGTATTGGTGCAGGTCATAAGGTTACGACTTGTACCCATTCCTCATTTCAAGGTGTGAGAGTTTCGACAAGGTCCGTCACATCGATAATGACACTGACCTGCGGCGATAGGTCATGTGCCGGTTGTACCCATTTTGTTGCGGCCGAACCGGTACACGGTTGCCGAAAGTGTTACGCGCTACCGGTTTCTCGTCAGGCAGCGATCCTGTGAATGCAAGCATTGGTGTCGCTGCGCCAGGCATGACGGTTCACACGGTCCATGTCGATACCCACCAGCTCGGTCGCCCGGGCCTGGGCGCGGACCGTGATGCAGTAGGCAGCAGCGGAGCCGCCGCCGAGATAGATGCAGGACCCGACATAGGTCCAGCGCCGTGACGCATACCGGCGTCTACATCTCGCGCGCGCCCCGCTCGCCCGTCCGAAGGAGCTCAGACCATGGCTATCACCGAAATGACTGACGCGAACCCGATGTCGCGGGAGATCAACCGCGGCGTGATGGTCGCTTACATCAACGCCGACCTGCTCAAACGTGCGAACCTCGATGTCCGTACCTCCATCGTCTTCTACGACGAGGATGGCGACTTCAGTTGCGCCGTGGAGGAAATGCCGGACGAAACTGTGCTGTCGGAGCTGGAGGCAGTAGGGATCGCCTACTGGTCCAAGGGCATCTGATCGTCGACCGAGCCATCACCGTCAGCGGCGGACCCCACCGCCGACATGATCAACAGCGCCGCGGCCGCGCCGATCGCGGCCGCCGGCAGTGAAATCAGCAGGCCGACAAGGGTCTCGCCGATCAACACCACCATCGAGATCAACCCCGTCACCACCGCGGTGACCGTGGAGACCATCAGTAGCCGGCGACCGTTGCGGTCGTCGGCTACTTCTTTCTGCAGCCGAGGCCCTGAATGCGGTTCCGCAGGTGCGGCATCCGACCAGCCCTGCGCGAAGGCCTGCGATCCCACCATCAGGCCGAGTGCTGCGCCGATGGTCAACCACGCTACGAGTCCCAAAACGATCAACACCGCACAGCCTTCTCTTTAGAACAACGAGCTATGACGCAAGAAACCCCCCGGTTGCCCGGGGGGTTTCTCTCAGGTACGAATACCTGCGGTTGTGACATCAGGCTATCAGGAGCCTTCGGTCTCGAGCAACAGGGCCCCCGCGGGGTCAGGCTTGCTGAAGCTTGACCCCAGCTTCACGCCCGGGAAGCGTTTCGCCCGTTTCGGCGCTGATGCCGTACAGATTCTCGAAGAGGGTCGGCGCGACCCAGGCCTGCGCCTCCATTGCCAGCTTCGCGTGATTCGCGGCCTCTTCCGCGACGGCGGGGTCGGGATGGTTACGTCGCGGCCCGACGATGTCGATGTGCATGCTCAGCATCGCGAAGGTTCCCTGCTGGAGAGCCTCGATCGACTTGCTGTAGTTGATCAGCGTCTCGGTTGCGCTCTCGGTGAGATCGCGGCGCGCCTCGACCTCTTCATCGAGCTTCTTCTCCAGAGATTCGAGCTTGTGCAGGATGTCCGACAGCAACTTCTTGATGTCGAGCTTTCCGTTTCCGCCCTCGTCCGCAGCCATGTACCGCTCCTCATCTTGTCCCCCGAACACGTGGTCCGGAACGAAAGGTCACACAGCCCGGTGGAGAATCCCCGACCAATAACCGCAGGACCTTGTGAATTGGTGTTCTTCGGTTCTGACTATACACATACGACCTGCGCATACGTCACGTGCGGCGGGACAGCCCGACAATCTCCGAGTAAATTCGTGGGACTATCACAAGACGGTTGCTTCGCCGACCCTGTCCGGACCAGGACGCCCCTTGCTGTGGGTGCGCCGAGACAACTCTCGACGGGCTTGTGCCGTCATCGTCTCGAGTAGACCCAACGCTTTCGGATCTGCGACGTCGACGTCGGCGCCCGGTCGTTCGGTGCCCGGGCGGACCACGCGCAACCTCTCAGCCAGCAAATAGTTTGTGACCAGCTTGGTCAGGAAACCCTGCTTCTCGATGTCCACAGTCTTTTTGTGGGTGGCCCGCCCGGTGGCCTCCATTCTGTCGAGCTGATCGCCGAGAAGGGCCAGGCGAGCGTCGATACTCGCGGTTCTCGCGAGATCTCCGGTATCGCTGAGGAGTTCGACCAACAGCTCACCCTCCTCATTGAGCTGAACGCCGGTGATCCCGGCCGCCCGTACAACCATCGTCAGGGCCGCGGTGACAACGGCGGCGCGAGATACCGCACCGGAATCAGTGCCGAACCCGGACGGTTCGATGCCGGCGGCCCGCATCGAGACCGTAGCCCGTTCACGCAACAGCTCCAGGAGCGCTTCATCGACACGATCAACCCGCTTGACCGAGCCAGCCAGAGAGCTGAGCGTCTGCGCTCTCGCCGAGCTGACGCCGATGGATGCTCCCGCCTCGGGGCGCACCTCGGTGACTCGGGGGCTGATGGTGACCTTCTTGCCGGCGAACTGGGTAACCAACAGGCCCGGTTTCGAACTGGACAGACGTTCTTGGCTGCGGTGGTGGAGTTCGTCGGCCAAGGCGCCGGAATGGGATTGGCCGTTCACGCCAGCTCCCGTCGTGATCTGGTCGCCCCCCTCGCCAGAATCAATCGCCCTGATCTGATCTCGCAGCGTATAGAGCTCGTCGATACCCATCAGGTAGGTCTCGATCGCCTTCTCGAGCTGCTCAGGGTTGACATCCTTCACCAGGCGCATCAACCGGGGTACGCGAGATGAGGCAACAGACCTCCACACCTGCGCGTTCTGCTCACCGTCCCACTCGGTGAACCCAGCGTCGAACAGGCTGCGATCCGCCTTCGTCACAAACTGATCCCAGAGCTTGCCGGCCCGATCGAGTAGCTGCTGCCGATGCGGTGACGGGACCTTCTCGTTCACCCGGATACCACCCTTCTCATTGCACGAGATTGACCCCACGACCTACGCACCGAAGTCTCGCTGCTCGAGCGGTTCGTCGTGACCCTGTGCGAGCCGTTGCAGCGCCTGCAGCATCCCGCCGTCGCCACCGTCTTCGGTACCGTCCTCGTCGGACACGTCAGTCTCCCGGTCCTCGCCGCCGAGGCCCGTCAACTCTCCGTCCGGATCCACATCGAGGATCAGATGCTCTGCTTCGATGTCGGTGTTCGAGTCGTCGTGGTCCTCGTCGACGGCGTCATTACTCGGCTCTTCGCTGTCATCGACGGGTCGCAAGTCGTCGACACCTTTGATCAACTGTCGTCCTGCGCCACCGTCAGTCGCACCGTCCCCGTCGGTGCCGGCCGATCGCATCGTGGCCAGCTCAGACCGTGCCAGCTCGAGCTGCCCCTCGAGTGCGCGTACCGTCGCCGCCAACGCCTCGTTACGCTCGGTAGCCGTCTGTGCCGCGTCGGCGGCCCCCTGACGAGCGGCGTTCAGCTGATGCCGCAAGTCCACCGCCCTCTCCTCATATTCACTGAGTGTCTCAAGCGCCAGCCACTGAGCGCGAGCAGACGCCTCGCGCACCTGGACCGAGTCGAGCAGGCCGCTCTGGCTGCGGAAGACCTCTGCCTCAACGGGATTCAGTGCGCCATACGCCTCGTAGGCCGCCGTCAACCGTGGGGAGGGTGCGATAGAGATGCGGTCGGAGTCGGCCGATTCCGGGGGAAGTTCAGAGGCGACGTCGTCGGGCACGACCGATTCCGAAGTCTCATCACCCACGGCCGGCGACTCGTCGAGGATCTCCGGGTCCGGGGACGTCTCGCTGATGTCGTCCTGCTCACCCGACACGCACTCAGAGTCAGTGCCAACGGATTCGATTGTCGTCTCTGACGTGCTCGCGTCGGGCCGGGGCAGTCCGAGTAGCCGAGTCAATGCGCTAGAGGCATCGCTTTCCACGATCTTCTTTCCGGCTGCGACCAGTGGAGAGATCGGTCGGTTCTCCCATGCCTGGTTGAAAGAGTCGATCTGCTCGACCATCTTCTCACTGAGCTTGGCGGTCCCGACCTGTGCGCCTGGTTCGGAGAGGAGGCCTCGGACTTGATCGAACGCGCTTGTGTTCCCACCTGATTCGCCTCGAAAGTTGTCGTGCGGGTCGACGGTGGCGCCGGCGCCCGGGATCGATTCCCATTCGACCAAGGGATCGGCTGCGTCACCCTCGAAATTGCTCTGTTCGGTCACTGGCGCACCCCATCGAGCTCGCCGTCCTCCTCGTCGGGTGCGTCAGTCAGAATGCTGTCGCCGCGAGCGAGTTCGATCAGCGTCGAGAACGTGGTCTGCACCATCGTGGTCACGGCGGTGAGCTGGGTCTCCATCGACTTGACAGCATCGGCCATCTGGTTGACGCGGCCAGTGAGGATGTTGTCGGTGTCGATCTCGGCGCCGGACCGCCGGGCGATCTCGTTCTCCACCGCGGTGGTCACGAAGTCGTTGAAGTTCGGGGTGGTTCCCGCCGCTTCCGCGTCACGAGAGGCCCAGAACTTGGCCCTCTCGTAGGTCTCCATGTTCATCCTGATCGTGGGTCGCGCCACCGACGCCTTGTCTTTGATCTCTGTACCCACCTGCACTCCACCCGCCGTATCTATATGCCGCCGCAGTATTTCTGAGACTAACCGTGACGTCATACTTTACAGCAACTCACCTGCAATTACTCCAAGCGCAGGGGTCCTGTCAGATAAACACTGATAGTTCTTTCACGAGTGGGATGTACCACCTCAAGAGGTGCCTCGGAGCGCTCTCCGCACCCCGCTTATGTGGGCCGTTCGACAGACACGGTCAGCTGGTGAGTGACCCCGTCGGTTCCTCTGCCGAGCGATGCTCGCCGGCGACAACTTCCGCTAACACTTCTCCCGGGACAAGTCCCGGGAGATGGCCGTCGAGTCGCCACGGCGGTCGATCGAAGGACGCGCACCATGAGGTACCCAACCCCTCCATCGGGTCGTCCTCCCATCGAATCCGCAACGTAGACCTCACCGCGGTTTCACTTCCCCGATAGCGGAACTCGAACACCATCGTGTGACCGCTCTCCGCTGCCGGAATCGAGCATCGGACCTCAGATGTATCCATCCCCTTAGACCCTCCCCTGTCTTGGTTCCGGAGTCTGCTCACACCGGCGAGTCAACAACCGTAGTCACGACCTGATGGGACGAGAGATCGAGCCCCGGACCTCGGGTACGGAGTTCATTCAGTGTCCACGTCTCAGCGAAAACTCTCACACCAGCCGCGCAGGGCTGGTATCAGCCGGCGAAGCCGGTGACGGGGATCCATACAGAAAGTGACCCCCAGGGATTGGACCTCGCTATGCCCCTCATCAGCTCGTGGACCGAACGTCAGATCGCGGCCGGGATCTTGAGCCCCGGCGCTCGCTGCATGACGCCGGCGGCCGCCGCAGCCCAGTACAACGAGGCGAACGCGCTCGAGCCGGGAGATCCGGGCTACCTCGAGGCACCGCCGCCGCGGGCGCTGTCGAACCTCATCCAGATCGTTGAGGAGCGGACATGGTTGCACCCCGAGTGTCTCCTGCCACTGCAGTACGACACCGGCTGGCACGAACAATCGCGACGCGACGTACCTGCGGCGAACCGACTGCGGATCACGCGGAGGGAACGCAAAGCAGGTCGGGTCCTTGGCGCCGACGGCTGGTTGTCCCTCGGGATCACATCCCTCGACTATCCCGACGGACTGAAGCTCCTGACTGAGTCCCGAATCCGGTGGATCTAGCCATAACTCGACGAGAAGCTGCGCCCCCTCGAATCAACACAGGAGGAATGAGATGCGAGTCAAGTTTGACGTTCGAGTGTCAAAACACTACTGGTCCTTCACCTTCAAGCGCACGGGAAGAACTCCGGGACACGTCACCTACGGGTTCGATGCGTCGTGGTTGGTCAAGGCACGGAAGACCGCGCCGAGGATGGAGGCATCGTGCTCGAGGTGGGAGGGGAAAGGAGTCGCCGAGACCACCCGGAATCTCGACGTACGGGTGCCACACACAGCGAAGGGCGTATTTATGACGTATACCCACCGAACAGGTGTGGGAACGGTGTGGTGATGCAGGCGCACCGCGGTCTCCTTCGCATGACGACGTACGCCACGAAAGACCCCGCACCAAAACCGGTGCGGGGTCTTTCTTCTCGACGGTTCACCGAGTGCTGTGCAGCTCTCCGATGAAGATCTTGAGGGCATCGGGAACCACTAGGTAGACCGTCTCCGAATCCTCATCTGGTTGTACAGCACCGAGCACGAGCGCGGTCGGCGCACCGGTGGTCTTGTCGGTGCCCATGATCGAGGCCGGTAGCTGTTCCGGGTTGGACACCGACATGGCCGCAACCTTCGTCGTCGTCGAATCGTCTGCTTCGACGTACGGGCCGACCCGTTCGGCTGCCGCCTTCACGACCCTGGGCTGCGATCCGGAGACGTCCACCGTCAGGGTGTAATTCTGACAATTGGCGCCCTCGGGCTCGGCATAGCTGGTCTCGCATCCCCAGGCCAACCGCAGATCACCGTCGGTGTCGGCGACGATCGAGATCGCTGGATTGCGAGGGAAGCTCGACTCCGTCTGGGCGTAGTTCGCGCGCTTCGGCATGCTTTGCTCGACACTGCCGTAGCCGATCGACTCGTCGTCGCCGCTCACATCCACGCTGCCGACGATCTTGATGCTCTGCGGGGGGGTGACGTACTCGCCGTTCTCCTTGTCTTGCCACCGGGCGGCGAAATCGGCGCTATCGAGTTTCGGCACGAACGCCGACTGCGCCGAGGAGGTACTCGTCCTCGCAGTTTCGGCCGGCGAATCACTGTCATCGCTCCCGGCCGTCGACGCTACGACGGCCACGACCACGATGATCACGATGACCACCGCCGCCGCAGCGCCGATCAACAGCCACTTGGGAAGTTGCGGCTTCGGGTTGTATGGCGGTGTGGGCGGCGGGTATCCGTTCGGCGTGGTCATCAGTTCGTCTTTCCGTATGTCCCCCAGACGAGCGCGTCCGGAGGCGATGGGTGTTCACAGATGGTGCGTCTGTTTCCCCCTACACGAAGTATCATCGCGAGTTTGTCCTGACTATGTCATATCAATAACAAACTCATAGAGTCTGTCCTGACCTTCGATCGTGACCCAGCCTCTGCGCGCATCGGCGGTATCGAGGGTCAGGCTCGTCACCTGAGCATCCTCGGGCACATCTTCCCCGCGCACCTGGAACCCCGCAACAGCCACTCCGGTCCCAGTATCGATGGCTACGGCGTCGAGTCGATCGGCGCCGGTCCCCGTTGCCTGGCCGACCAATGCCCCGCTGTTGTGGGCTCCCCGTGCCTGCTGACCGTTGGTAGCCCTCGTAACTACATCGACACCGCTGGTGAACCACTTGTCAGCGAGCTGGCGATCGATGACCGCCAGCAGCGAGGCGCCCTGGCCCTGGCGCAGTCCCTGAGTCACTCCTGCTCGGTGCAGCTGCTCGACCTGAGTGTCGTCCAGGCACACGAGGTCAGTGAGACCTCCGACGCCGAGCTCGTATGCGGGAGCGAGCTTCGGCGGTGCGGCGGGACCGATCTCGGTCGCGATTCCCTCCTGGTTTTCACGCACGTTCATGTACGGCCCGTTCTGCATCAGAACTCGGGTGGGGCGGCCGTCCCCTGGGCCGGCTGCGGTCATTCTGCGTTCCACCGTGTTCGAGCCATGGGCCGTCATGGTTCCGGCTGCGTCGTCACCGACGCCCGGATACCAACATGCCCCAGTCACCGGAGTGATGGGCGAGCCCGGCCTGTCGGTAGCGAGGCCGAAGTAGTTGCCGGGATCGTCGAGCGAGACTGTCAGATCAGCGATCACACCGAATCGGCTCCCTGTGCTGACTGCTGTGCGTCCACCCGGGCCGGTTGC
The DNA here is from genome assembly GCF_000143885.2 of Gordonia sp. KTR9. Classification (NCBI taxonomy): domain Bacteria; kingdom Bacillati; phylum Actinomycetota; class Actinomycetes; order Mycobacteriales; family Gordoniaceae; genus Gordonia; species Gordonia sp. KTR9. The sequence goes on along the minus strand of NC_018580.1, from coordinate 23,151 downwards.
CACCGCCCACCCATGGGCTATTTGGACCGATGATCGCGAGGCCTCGGCGTACTCGGCCCCGAACGGGATCGAGTACAGCGAGGACGCAGGGTCCACGCCTGGACCGGCTGAGGTATCGATCGTCATCAATTCCCCTGGCGCTCCGCTGTTCACGTCGGGTGCCGCGATCGCGATCAGTCGGCCGCCGGAGACGGTATCCATGCCCTGAATGCGTCCGGCGTCGGCCATCGGCCACGACTTCGTCACGGTCATGGTCATCAGCGCCGGTGCTCCCGCCGGCAATCCGAACTGATCTGACTCCGCTGACGAATAGTCGATTCCCTCGGAGCCCATGGTCGAGCATCCCGTCGGCCCCAGCGCTGCAACGCACACCGTCACGAGTGCCGCAATCGTCTTCACCGATTTACTCACTGAGAAACTTCCCGTCAAGTTGTCGTAGCGCCACTGTGTGTGTATCGCCCCAGTTCAAGCCGGTGACAGATCGCGGAATCACTCAATAGCCATTGTCTAAAGGGTATCAGTCTGAGTTTCTCGATGATAGTTTCAGATTGTTTCACGATCGTCCGGCAGCAGAGCTGCCGGCAGGACAACTGCGATCCAACCAACGCACAGCTAGAAACGCGCTGACGATCACGAACAACTGAAGAGAACAACAGACCTGCGATAGGCAGAGCCTTCGCCGGAGGAACACATGAACCCCACGGGCACACCAGTCGGCGGGGTCGACTATCCGACACCTCCAGGAACATCCTGGACAGCACACGGGAGAAATCATGACCCAGATCAACGCCAACAACTTCGCCAAGGTCACCGGCCGCCTCACCCGGGATCCGGTCTTCTTCACCAACGGTGACGGCTCGCAGACCGTCAAGCTCAACCTGGCCTACTCCGAAGAGTTCGTGCGCAACGGTCAGACCGAGCCGCAGCCGCGCTACATCGAGTTGACCGGGTACATCCCCGAGGGCAAGGGCAACGGCGTCTACGCCTACATCGTCCGCGGTTCCAAGGTGGGACTGTTCTACGAGCCCTACACCCAGGTCTTCAAGCGTGACGGCAAGACCGTCTACGAGCCGACCAACGAGATCAAGAACGTCGTGCTCGAGGAGACCAAGGCGGAGACCGCGGCGCGCCGCCAGCGCAACGCCGCCGACGACAACGCCGCGGCCGCACCCGCGAGCGCACCGGTCGAGCAGGCGCCCCTGCAGAACGACGCCCCGTTCGCCTGAGGGCCATCCTCCGCACCACACGCAGAAGCCGGACAGCCCACTCGGGTTGTCCGGCTTCTATCTTTCTGAGTTTCCCCGAGACTTACTCGCGGGACCAATCTCGCGTCCTGCCGAGCGACAGCGATCGATTGGTACTGTTGTCGCCCCGTAGGCGACAGACCTGCATATATAGGAGTCTCACAGGCCTGTCGCCTACATCGTCGAGTGGTCACGTAGGGGGCCTTGCGCCACTCGTCACACAATCATAATCGATAATCAGTACTGTCGCTGCTGCGGACCCTCGAACAGAAACCCGGGTGCAATGATCAATCTGTCCATTCTCACATTGGTCTTCGCGCTGATCGTGGTGTGCGTACTCGGCGGATGGGCCTTGATCAGTCTGCTGCTGGTCGCTCGCCGGGATACAGCCGTCGAAGACCTCGTGTCGGCTCACCAGGACGACGGGTCGAGCACCGAGCAGGGGCTGATCGAAGAGATTCAGATCCTGCGGGCCACCACACGTGAACGCCAGACACTTCTCGGATGCGGTGCCGTGGTGACGCTGTTCGTCACCGTCATTGGGTATTTCATCGTTCACGCTCTCATCAGCTTGTCGCAACTCTGATGTTTGAACTTGGCGCGCACCGGCGTGTGAGCGCCTGTATCGATCCGCCTTCTCCACGGCAGCGGCGCAGCCGCTGACAGGGGCTGTCTCAGTGGACAAACCGAACGCGTCCGTCCCTGACAGACCCGCAGAGAAGGCGAGGACCCCCATGCCCGACTACCGAAGCTATTCAATCCCTTCCGAGCACATCGGTCGCACTCGCGTGCTGACCTCCGGCTGCAGACACGCAACCACCTCCGCTCAGGCCGAGGCCGGCATTCTCGCGCTCAACGCTGCGCGGATTCTCCTGACACCCAGTCCGGCCGCCGACCGGCCGCCGCTGCTGCTCGACCATGGCGGCGCCGGCGGAGCTGACACAGCCGTGTGGCAGGCCGCGGCGGATCGCACGCCCGGATGGGAAGCCGTTTGTCATCCCGCGCAATGGAGCACCCACGTGTTCGAACTGCCAGACTTCGCCCCGGGCAGTCCTGAACAGACGGTGAATCTGTGCCCGGCGCGACATCGCGGACTCGACAAATGCGCGATGGCCGGGCACCGGCGCAACGCCGCGATGATCGCTCTAGGACCGCGGCTACTCCTCGCGATGCCCACCGTGTCCAAGACTCGCGCCAAGAAGATTGGTCGCTCGCGCGGCACCTGGGGCTGCGTTGATGCCGCGGTGCGTGCCGGAATCCCCACTCTGATCGTGTGGAGCCCCGACGGCGGAGTCAACACTGCGTTCCGGCTGTTCTGGTCCGACGAAAAGACCGATCGGATGATCGCCGAGCACTGGGCTCTGCGCCACCTCTACGGCATTGAGCAGTCCGAGTCAGCGGCCACCGCGGCCGAGCCCTCACGCTCGATCAGCCTGGCAGAGGCGGCTGTCGATGTGCCCTTCTGACCACCACCTCACACCGTTGAAGAACCGAGGATTCATCATGGCTTCCACCAATCACACCTCGGCTGTGAGCTTCTCGCAGCTCGTGCATGATCCCAGCTGGTCAACCGGAGATCTGATTCTCAGCATCGGGTTAGGTCAGATCGACCCTCCTGCGGTCATCGAGTCTGCGACGGCGCGATGGCTCTGGTTCGCCGATCTGCTCGATGACCCCTCACGGGGCGTCGCCGCCGGCGTCCCTGCCCTGGGGCAGCTGTGCTCCCGCGTGGCCGAACTGTGTCGGCAAACCGCACACACTGTTCGATCGAAGACGCTTGTTGCGCAGTGGACGTCGGCCGCCGAAGACATCGCTGTTGCCCGACGAACCCATCGAGGGTCCGGTGTACAGGAAGCTGCAGACATGCTCGAAGACCTGACGATCGACGCGTTCGACCTGTACGAGCGCAACGACGTCACCGGTGCCGAGGCGTTTCTCAGCTACATCACCACCCTCAAGCAGATCCCCAGCAAGGCCGTGCGAGAAACCCTCGCATGGGCTGCCGAATGGAATGTGCCGCCAGTGATCTCTGCCGAGCCAGAGATCCTGCGCGCGCGCACCGTCGGAGCCCTGTCATGAGCAATCGATCTCGCCTAACTCTCACTCGCAGAACAGGACACGAACGCAATGTTGATCTCAACACACGACGGCGTCGACTCGTCCGTCACGACCCGCACCCGCTACGCCTACGGGTCGGTCACGGCGACCGGGACACCGCGCACATGTGAACTCGTCGTGCGCAGCGGCAGCGGTGTCGATTCGATGCCTGCCGACATCGCCGACGTGCGTGCCGGTCGCGTTGGACCGACCGCATGGGCAACGGCGCCGCGGTTCACCAGTGAGCACACTGTCACGCGGTTCATCACTGGGCGTGCTGCGCAGCGCGAACTGACGTCGCTACAGTCCGCGGGTTTCAACGCACAGCGCGATTCTCGCTCGCCGGCGGACTACAAGCGGCGCAACGGTCCTGGCGCGTACTACACCGGTCCCGACGTCCTGCGGCTGATCACGCGCACGAACCGCGTGTTTGTCGCGTGGCGCCGGCAGGGTGTCACCTGGTGGGATGACGTCACGGTGATCGATCACGGCGACCATTACGACCACTGCGCCGGTGTGCGCGAGATCGGGCACAGCGAAGATTACTGCGCCAGGCTCGGGTCGCTCGCCGCTGATGTCGCCGGCGAAGCCGCGACGGTCACTCGTGACACCGACGGCCGTGCGACCGGTGTCCGGTTGTACGGGCGAGATTTCGCGGTGATCGCGACGTGCAATGACTGCGGCCGTCGGTGGGATGACGCGCACCCGTCTCCATGGACCCCGACGCCGGCCGGGCGATGCCCTTTCGAACACGACCACGGTGAGCCGATCGCCCGCTGGTACTAACACCCGTACCTTCGATGCACCGGGCATCGCTCAAGGAAAGGAATCATTGTGAGGATCTACCGGGACGGCTGGGTGTTGCTCGGTCATCACGCCACGCTCCTGCCCGCCTTCTGGCGCGATGGGTTCCCCATCGTCCAGGGGCAGGACAGTGGCCGCTACGGCCAGTATCGACGTGACAGTCCGATCTACAGCTACGACGACGGTGGGATCGGCACGGTCCAATGGCTCAACGTCACCCGTAACGTCGCCGCCGTCTTGAAGTCTGACGGCGGCTGGAAAACGGGCGGACAATTTCACCTGTGGGTCTCACCCGGCGCCGGTACTCGCCCCTACGAAGTGCCCCTGCCCTACCCGATCAGAATCGAGAGAGGTGATCCGTCGGACTGGCAGACACGCAAGCAAGAAGCCGTTGCGGCGGCCGAGGAGATTCTCGGACTGTGTGACCACGGAACGCACACCGAATAGGTGTACCGGATACGACCCCGCCCCAGATAGGGGGCGGGGTCGTACTTCTAGCTCGCTATGTTCCCCGCGCCTGGACTTCCTGGCTTCGACGGCCCAGGGGTTTTCGCGTCGCGTCACCACGAAGGTCTTTGAATGTGGGAGCGTTCCTTGGGGATTCGTCGCACGCCGGTAGCCTCGTGGTGCACATGAGAAGTTGACGACGGCTGATTCGGGGAAGCAGCGATGGCAACAGATGACGAATTCGGAAGTGAAACGATCTCTCCCTCCCAGGAGGTGATGGCGCGGCCGCGCTGGAGTGTGGGTTCGCGCGTGACGGCAGCTCTGGCGGTGGTCACAGTCGTACTGCTGCTCGTTCACCTGTGGTCACCGATTCCGGTGTGGATTGTCTGGGGGGCCGGCGGGTTGACGCTGGCCGCCTTCGTAGCGGCGGTGGCACATCGCTGGCGGCGCTCCCTCGAGCTGGAACAGGACCTCTTCTGAACGACCACTAGGGTCCTGGGCAGCTGTCTGACTGCTGCCGTATACAAAGACGAGCTCCCCGTAGAGAGGAATTCTTGCCATGGCTGATCCCCGTGAGTTGAGCGGGCCAGAGTTGACTGGTTTGGTTGCCCGACTTCTGGATAGGGCGTTGTCGCCGACGCCGGCGTACCCAGAACCTGACGGGTGGCGTATCGAGAGTGTGAGGGCGGAGCCCGATGGTTCGGGGCTCTGGGTTGGTTTCGGGCGGATGGGCGATCTCGAGACGTACTCCGACTATCGATTCGTCCTTGTGTCGGAGGATTCTGCTGGCCAGTAGGTGTTACTACCGCGTCTCCGAGATTGGGTCGTGTGTCCGTTCACGGCCAGAAAAGCTGGACCAGGCCTAGTACGAACGGTGCGAGCAGAGCGCCTTGAAAGAACGCCGCCACCGGCGCCCGGTGCAGCTGGACGCCCAGGGCGATACCGGGAATCGCGACGACCCACACCAGGTAGGGGTGCCAGGAGTGGCGGAGCCCGAGGACGACAATGGCCAGGAGAGCGATACCCAGGCCCGAAGCGAGGACGAGACTACGGCCCGCGAAGCCGTTCTCCTCGTCTCGGTCACTCTCGGAGGCTTCGGTCATGATGGCTTCAGTTGCCGATCCTGATCGCGTTGGCCCGGGAGGGATCGACGCACTTCAAGTACGACTCCGCGTGGCTTCGCCCCTCGACATAGGGCCAGTTGCAGTCCCATCCCTGCACGGTGAGGAACAATCCCTGGCCCTCGGCTTCACCTGCTTTGATGCCCGCGAGGTAGTCACGTGCCACCGACAGTGCCTGGCTGCAGTCCACCTGCCCCTGCAGCACCACAACAGGGGTGCTCTTGTTGTCATTCGGGTTTGGGACCAGATCGCACATGATGTCCGCAGGCGTCAGCTTTTTCGACGTCGTGAGCGGTCTCACCGTTGACTCTGGTGTTGTCGCCGGGGTTGTCGCTGCCGTGGTGCTGTCCGCCGACATCGTCGTCGTCACTACCGCACCGCTGGATGCACTTGTCTCAGATTGCGACGCATCTGCACATCCGACTGCTCCCAATGCGATTGCAGTCATGGCGGCAACGAGTTTCAGCGATCGGATTGCTGTACCCAAAGTGTTCCTCCCGAATTCTCATGTCGGGCTTTAGATTAGCAGCGGCGCAGCCGCTGACAGGGAATGTCTCGACAGAACTCGCCCGCCAGTCACTACTGGGCGGGCCGTCGACATTCACCTCATCTAAGGAACAGCAGCTCATGACACATGTTTCGGATCACCCGCCCGCTGTCCGTCGCGATCTGTTCGCAGTAGCGGTCCTCCTGTCGGTGGCAAGTCTGACCTACTACCTTGGCCACATCCCCGGCGTCGTGAACTCCGCGACCCTGATCGCCGCGGGGTTGATCCTCTGGGCAGGATTCAAGCTCATCTCCCTGCTCCGGCGCGCCCATCGTCACGCCGTTGCCCGCGTCGTCGCTGTCGCTGCGCCGCATAGGGGCCGGCAGGCGCCCACGCATCCTCGCGCAGCCGTTCATCACCACTAGTGGCTGCGAAAGTCGTTACGCAGAGCGGACAGTCGAAGGCATGCGCATCCTCGGCAATGGCTAGAACATCACTTCCTCGAAGGGACGCTATGAGACATGTAGGAGACCCTGAACCGGGGCCACGAACTGAACGGGGTGTCCGGTTCTACGAAGGCGACCCCGACGATCCCAGAGGCCAATGGGTGCGGGTGCTCCCCTTCGAGAATGAGGAATCCCGGCAAGCCTTCTACCACCAGGTCGCCGCAAAGGTTGAGGGGTGGAACCGGGAGAAGCCGGGACACCGTATGCCGGAGATGGTCTTTCGGACGATCAACCCGTGGTCCACCGATGACGTTCACGTGATGGCCGAATCCAGCAATTCCCCCGTCAACGCGGAATGGCCGACCCTGGAGCGCAACCACACGTCGTGGTGTCCGCGATGCCTCAGCCTTCAGGACTTCCACCACGACCAGTGCATCCGCTGCTATGACACAGTCAGGAGACTTCGATGACCGATTCAGACGCCGCGACGCCGCCGTTCTGCGCCCTACACCAGATGGACAAGGAGAAATTAGCGCCATGACGACGCCCACCTTCGAGCAGGTCGCCACCGAGTTCATCGCCAGCCAAGCGGGGATCTCCGTCGACGAAGCCATGCCCCAAGCGCGCGAGCTGGTTACCGCGGTCCGCGATAGCGGTCTCACCGTCCTCGCGCTACCCACCGGAGTGGGGCCAGACGGCGATGGTCAGGTGTGGTTCGACGACTTCGATATTCGAGTGGACATGACCGGCAAGCGAGACGATACCCGCCTGTACGTCAACGGTGAGCCACGGACACCTGATGCCGTATTCGAGCACGCTGTCGCTCTCATCGCCGCGGCGCAACGCGCACAAGGCGAAACCTCGTGACCACTCCCAACCTCGTCGTGAGGACTCTCAAGGGTTCGTTCTGGACTCGGAAGGCGGACGGCATACCGTTCGAGGTAGTCACGGACTTCCTGTCGCACACAGGCGGCAACCGGTCAGTCAAGGTCCGGAACTGCCACACCGGCCGTGAACACTGGGTCACCCCTGAAGGTCTCGAGCGAAAGTACCGGCAAGACTACGCGCCATCGGACCCGGCATGAGGGGCTCGTATCCGGCGATCCATGCCGGTTGATATATCGAAGGACAGGCGCACAGCGCCCGTCGGAAATGGCTGTGAGGACAGGGCTGCGATGCCGATTCGGCCATCATCGTCGCTGGCCTCGCGCTGACAACCGGACGGTCTAAGCGCCGTCATGCGAAGAGGGTGCGATCAGACACCGCGTCGAACACGCGACCTGCTCTCACATCCCCCTCATCCGCAGCGCACCTCCTCGCTACCGGGTGCGCTGCGGATAGGACTTCGCCCCTGAATCAATCCGGTTCGGGACATGGGACCGCAACGCTTGCTCCACAGCGTTGCGGTCCCTCTTTTTCGCACACGTCGATCTTGCGCCGATCTCGCTCACCCACACACCACAGGAGTCTGTCGATGACCACGTTTCTCACCCATCCGCAGCGGCCGTCGCTGTCCGGTGGACCGCTGACTATGACCGACATCTTCAGCGGCGCCGGAGGTAGCTCCGAAGGAATGACCCAAGCCGGCGTGTCGGTCCAGGTCGCGGCGAACCACTGGCCGGTCGCCGTCGCTACACACCAGGTGAATCATCCTGACACCGAACACATTCTCGCCAATCTGTCCGAAGTCGACTGGCGCTCGTTTCCGTCGACCGACATCCTGTGGGCGTCGCCCTCGTGCGTGTGGCATGCCCGTTCCGGCGGCCGCAAACAGCCCCCTGCAGCAGAGGAGATGCGCCGGCTTGATCCCGGATCGATCGATCGAGCAACCGCGTTCGCGGTCATCGCAGCCACCGAGGTTCACCAGTACGACGCGATCATCGTCGAGAACGTCGTCGAGTTCCAAGCATGGTCGCTGTACTCATGGTGGCTGGATGGGATGCGTGCGCTGGGCTACCGCGAGCAGATCCTCATTCTCGATGCCGCCGACGTCGGGGCTGCGCAGCGTCGGGTTCGCTACTTCGCGATCTTCACTCGCGACGGGGCCGTGGATCTGACTATCGAGCGTCCCGCTCGAAAGACCGCGGCGGCGATCCTGGACACCAACCCTGGCAAGCCGGTCACTCGTCGACTCTACGTTTCGAATCAGATCGAACAGATCACCGAGTTCGACACCCCGCACCTGGTGACCTATCGCCGGAACGCTCGAGCTCGTCGAGCAGACGAGCACCCGCTCGCCACCATCACCGCCGGCGGGAACCACCACGGCGTCGCCACACTGACCGCCGACGGCCCGCGATTCCGCATGCTCAACAACCGGGAATGTGCCCGGGGACAGGGCTTCCCCGACAGCTATCACTTCACCGGCACAGTCGGCGAGGTGAAGAAGCAGATCGGCAACGCGGTCTCCGTCGACGCAGCCCGCTGGATCGGCGGCCGCGTCCTCGCCGCGCTTGGCGCGACCGTCTGAGGGCCCCGGTCACAACTCCAACCAGAATCGCTCAGGGCCGCACCGACATTAGAACTCACCTCTACCTCCATGAAGGACCTGATGGCACATGTCCACCGTATTCATGACACATGCTCTCCGGCCGTTTCCTGGCCTGATCACCAAAGACGGTCGCGCCCCCAGCGGTGAGCGTCTCACCCAAATGCTCGACATTCTTGAACAGATCTGGGCCGCAGGGTTCGACGAGGGTCCGATCGACCCAGCCGCCGACGTCGAGGATTTCTGGGAAGACGCCGTGCGGATCGCCACGACCTACCGAGCAGCTCTCGACGCCGGCCTCGCCATCGAACTCCGCAGCAGCGCGAAATGCTGGTCTTCAGAAGATCTAGCCTGCCGGATGGGGCCGCTGCGTATCAACGAACACGGTGGGTATCACGGAGCGGACGCCTTCGAGGAGCTTCTCGCTGGACTTCCCCTCGATATGACTGGCCGCACGTTCGCCGTCTGCACCTATGACAGCGAATCCGTAACGCTCGGCGCTGACGATCTCTCCCAGCACTTGACCACCCTGGCGGCCGCCGGCCACACGGCGGCGGTCGTGAAGGTCGCCGGTCACAAACAAGGCATAGCCCGCATCGAGCTCGATCCCGACACGCGCGTCATCAACCGCCGGCTACACGACGCCTTCGACTGGACCATGGTCCGGCTCGATGGCGTGCGCTCGGCTTTCCTCGTCAGTCCATGGATCGAGATAACCTACGAGTATCGAGTCTTCGTCGTCGACGGGATTCCCGTCACCGGGGCCGGGTGCATCGAGGAGTACACCCCCCTCGACCATTCGGGTTCGGGCCCTTTCGACCCCGCGGTGCGGCTGCACCGAGGTAACTCCGTGGCAGCGACCGTGAACAGCGACATCACTGACGACTCCCGAACGGTCCGTACGCATTTGGCTGCGGCCACCCCGGTGATCGCGCATATGGCCGCCCGCGGGCTGCGAACCTATGTCGTGGACATGGCCTACGTCCCCGCTCGGCACGACTCTGTCGTCGTCGAGTTCAACTCGATCTCCAACGCGGGGTTGTACGCGTGCGATGCCCAAGCGTTGGCTCGCGCACTCATCCAGACTGAGCACAAGGGCTACTACGAGTACACGCCGACGCGGGTCCGCTAGCCGTCCCAGCAGAACAGAGAACCAGATGACCCAACCTGACCCCACGAATCAGTGCCGGCCTCGAGTACGCGCACGCGCGAATTCGACTACATGGCCACCATTCACATCCGATACATCGCCGCCCAGGCGTTCTTCGTTCGCGACAAGACGCCCACGCGCGCACTCAGATTCCTGCGCGCCTGGTGGTCGTACCGCCGCACGCAGCGGCAGTGGCGCCGAGACCCCACTTCCAACAAGGAGAAACCGTCGTGACTCGCACTCTGCGCACCGTCCGCGCCCACACCGTCGATGGTGCCCATCAACTCGTCGTCGTTGACGATGCCGGCGCGGAGCACATTTTCACCGCTTCAGTGACCGGCATGGAGTTCATCCACGCTCTGGACGTGGCCTCGGCCGGTATCACGCTCGGTGATGACGAGAACACTCGGATCGCCAAGGACGTGTTCGACAGGATCCTCGAAGACATCACCACCTGGACCGTGCTCGATCCCGAGTTCTGGTGTGCGCAGCAGTCGCTCGATGGACAGCCTAAGGGTGCCATCGTCGACCACGACGAGATCTATGCTCTTCGCATCCAGGTTTCCTGGTATGACAACGGCTGGTTCCCGTCTGGCGAACTGAGCTATTTCAGGAAAGACCAATCGCGGCTACTCGTGTCGTCGCCTGCCGACAGTCACGGCGAGATCGTTTCCGTTGTCGATGATGGCGATCTGGGTCCTCAGCTGGCCGAACTCGGTGGTAGTTACCGTCATGACAGCGACTGGACTCTGGTCGTGACTCGGGACGGTCACTATGGGGAGCTCTCGGAGTTCGACGACTGATCACCGAACGGTGCGACACTTCGCCGTCGAATTGGGTGGAACCCGCACCCCGGACAGCCACCAGTGAACATGACCGGCACGGACGGCCGGCAAGGGTCAGCGGCTTCCCTCCGCGTTCCTCACCGGACGTCCCGTGCCGGTCTCCATCATCGTACAGCTAGACTCGAATGCGTGTTCGAGGAGTGGTCTGATCGCCGGACGCTACGGTTGTACGACCCGCCACGACCGGTGTGGATCGACATGGCCGCGGCGGGCGTCGCCGGCGTGTTCACTCCAGCGAACACGGTCCCACTGCGAGTGAGGACCGGTGGCGCGCGCCTCGAGCACCGGATGCAGGGTTGGCAGCACGCGTGGTTACAGAGCAGCGACGGTCGGTGGCTAGGGGTGGTCTCGGTGCGCGTGTCGAGTGCCAATGAGCTGTCTCACGCCGCGATCCCGCTCACTGTTGCCGCCGTCGCGATCCATCCGGCCGAGCACGACACGAAAGACGAGCCATGACCGAGAACATCGATTCCGCTGGCGGAATCAGCGATCGCCGCGCGCCCACACGCGCTCGCGCCGAGCTCGCTGACCTCACCCTGATCGTGCGCCCACCGGGGCGACCGGCCCAGATCCGCGCTTTCACTGACGCCGAACAGACCGAAGCCCGCGCGTACGCGACCGAGGCCGGAACCGTTGTCACCACACTCGACGCCGAGTAGATCGTGTCGACCTACCGTGTCGACCTACTCGACTGCAGCGTTAGCTCTGACGCACCGTTGTACCTGCATGACCGCGGCGGCGAGGGAAGGCTCTAGCTGACCGGCGTAACTTCCGGTGGTGATCTCGGCGGTATTGAGACTGAGAGAGAAGATCTTGTCCCTCTCCGTGATCTCCCACACCAGGGGCTGGAAGTTACTGGGAAGGTCGGCAGTCAGTCCTCCCACGATGATGGACTCATTCGACGGATCATCGAGCATGAGCATCCAGGCGCCCTCGATGTTTCCCGAGAAGGAGACGTTGGGCTTGATGTCCCTCTGGATGCGGGCAACCACGGAGGGGGACGCTTCCTCGCAGACTCCCCGGTCGGCAGGCTGCTGCACCGAACGGTTGGTCGTGGTGGTGTAGGTCGGTTCCGGTGTGGTCTCGGTCTCCTGGCCCCAGTCGAAGTCCGCCGAGGTCGGTGTCTCCCGGGTGTAGGTCGTGGGTGCCGACTCCTCTCCTCCGGAGCAGCCAGCCAGCAGTAGCGCCGAGGCGATGAAACCGCAGAGCGCAAGTGATTTCCGCATGGGGTTCAGAACTCTCTTTCCGTTGTGGCGGGTCCGGCGAATGGTGACGGCCTCAGCTCGCGCGGCGCGGACGTCGTCGACAAGTCCGCGGCAATTCTCATTCGCGAGTTTCGTCGGCGTCGTTCTGCGTGAGTCTCCCCGTGGCAGACCCATGGGCAGCGGAGCAGCCCTGCGGAGAAGTACCTGAACAGAATCATAACGATCAGCCCTGATCGGACATTGATTCGGCAGACTTCGACGACAGGAAACATCATGACCACTGCCACCGCCGCGCCGATCTCCCGCACCGCTGAGCAGCCCAGCCTGGAGTTGGGCCTCGGCCTGCAAGCCTGGAAGGCCGAGCAACGCACCATCATCGCCGAGTGGAACGCTCGTGGCGAACGCTACAAGAGGTTCGTCGCCGCCAACGACGCTGACACGATCACCGCGTTCGGCGCCTACATCGAAGATCTGATCGTCCATCTGGACGCTCTCGACACCCCGGCCGTGACAGGTCTGCCCAACTACAGCGCCCGAGATTTGCTCGCGGAGCTGCGCAACCTGCGCAACCTCAACGACAACGTAGTTCGCGCCGGCGGCCGAGGCATCGTGCGCCGGGCCGCCGGATCGGCACGCACCAAGATCCGGTGGGGCCTGACCGCCGGCGAAGGTTCCGCTCGCGTCTACTCCGGGGTGACCGACCGCACCGCGAAGTCGCTCGCGATCGCCCTGAAGAACTGATCAAGACCCGGTTCACCGAGATGGTGGACCGGGTCTTTCTTCTCATGTCTGCTAGACGGTTTCGGAACTCAGCGGCATAGCCGCCGGCAGGAACTGCTCCGACAGAAGACATGACACAGCCGCCTACCGGCGATGGAGGACACGAGACCTGATGAGTGAAGGCCCGACCAAGACATGGATCTGCGGGAAGTGCGGAACGACCGTTGAACGGTGGCCCGGCGAAAGCGATGTCACCTGCACCTGTGGCGCTGAGTACAACGCATCCGGACAGCGACTCCGTGATGACTGGCGCGGAAATCCCTCGACATGGGATGACGAGATCGGTGATCTCGAAGGCTACGAGATCCAGCACGCAAACGACGTCTGACCTTCGAGGAGAAGGTCGATGGCGTTCACAGTAAGGAGAACCACCCCATGACATTCCACGGCATCAAGCTCGTCGAGACCGACACCGAGGAAACCGCCCGCCTGGCCCAGGCCCCGGTCGGCTCCACCAATCACAGCCTCTCGCTGCTCCCGGTGACCACCCCTCATGTCGACAAACACCACCTGATCGAACTGCCCTGGTACGAGACCCACCCCTGCACCGGAACCACCGGCGGTCTGTCTCATGAGTGCACCGGCCGTCACCGCATTGTGGTCCTTCCCCTGCGGTTTCAGCAGACGGCTGCGGATGCGCCGCTCCCTCGCCGTCACGACGGGTACTGGGACTGCCGGATCATCGCCAGCGACCACCCCAGCTACCCAGTCGGCGGATACGACATCTGCTGCTCCGAATCTGAGCTTCGCCGCGGCAGCGTGCTGGAGGTCTAACTCAGACACCCGGTGAGGCATTCGTGTTGCGAGCAAGGTCGTTTCAGGACAAGACAGCAGCGGAGCTGCCGTCGGAAACCGTCGTGAAGAAGAAGGTCACTCCGAACGAAGGAATCCTCATGCCTGTGTGCCCCAACGGTTGTGTCGACAGCTGCGACGATGCCCTCGAGCTGGAGTTCGGTTACGACCAGAATCGCCAGGCCGCCTACATCTGCGGGGCCTGCGGCTACCGCGACCTCCAGATCGACCTCTGCGCCGCCTGAGTGCGCCGCCACACCCCCTGCACCCCGGACCTCACCTTGAGGCCCGGGGTGCAGGCTTCACACTGGAAATACCCGCCGTGAACGTCCGACTGTTGAGGAAACGTGATGCGACGCCGAAATCGAACACCTCACTGTGGTTGGGGACTAGCCCACGCGGAACCACCTGTGGCGCTGGTGGAGACCAACACCCTATGCGGCCACAATCCGGACCTGACGCCAACCTGCAGAGACCATCTACTACGCCTCCTCGATGACGGCGGCATGGCGCCGAAACCCAGCCTCTGCCAGGAGTGCGGGCTGCTCGATCGGGCATGTGTGGTGGGCACCAGGGACCTCTGATCGGGCGTGCAGCAGCACAGCTGCCGCCAGAGGTCGCACTGAACCCTCACGACACACACGAAGGTGGACATCATGGCACGACGCAAAGCAATTGGCGGCGACGAGATCGACGCATTCTCCAAGTCCCGCCACGTCCACAGCTGGCGGGCGGGCGAGCTCAAGGCGATCAAGCGCCGCGCTAACCGCCGCGAACGGCGCCAGGTGCGGCGAGACGTCCGTCCCGGCCTGACCGGGCGCGGGTAGGCGCGCGCATGACCCACTACACCCATGAACTGACCAACACCGAGATCGCCTGCGGCATCACACTTGAGCAGGTCGCTCGAGAACTGCCACGCGCTCTCGTGCGCGGCGACCGCGTACACCTCGACGGCCAGCTGTCGCCGGCGTTGGCGACCTCGGTGGCTCGCGCAGCATTCGGAACCGACGACGTCGAGTTCGTCGGAATCGGCAAGCACACCGGATTCCTGATCTACCGACGCATCTGACCGCACACCTACCTGCAGTACTTCAGAAAGGATCGTCATCATCTCCACCGCATACGATTTCGACACCGAGTATCAGGCGGAGTTGGCCTCCGCGATGAATGAGGCCGGGGCGCACTGGGTTGCGACCGCAGACCGCTATCATGGGGCACCTGACCTGATGATCTACCAGACCAGAATCGCTCCATGGCGACAGACCATCTCGCTGCCAGGCATCACCCATCCGCAGACTCCGGCGACCTGTCGTGCCGTCGACGTGGATTCTCGATGGCCTCGTCCAGATCTGCCCGGGCTGTGGTCTGAACACCACCTAGCCCGCTCTGGTAGCAATGAAGTCCCGACTCCTCGCATGAGGAGTCGGGACTTGCTTTTTGTGTCTCGGTGATTGAGTCGCAGCGGCGCTGGGCGCACCGCCTAGAACAGTTGACCTTGTATCTCGTCGGCGGCACTGTCAGTGCGTTTGACGTAGGCCGAGGCGAACATCTGAGCGGTTGCCGGTGTGCAACCCAATTCGGCGGCGATGCTCTCCCAGCTCGCGCCGTCCTGACGGAGTTTCCATGCGGCGTATTCGTCGTCGTCCACCATCGAGCCTCCTTGTCTCCGTCTGAAACTACTCGAGATCGTCAGGGAGCACGCCGTTCCCGAATGGCCTGAAGACGCTGAGATGCGGCTCGTCGTTCGCGTCCGATAGAGCACATGTGCTCGTACAACTGGTCTTCGGGCAGTGACTCCGCGGCCTCGGCCAGAGATTTCGCGGCCGTGCGAAACCCTCGGCGGTAGGCCTGCGTCAGCACGGCCGCCGCGTAATGCTCGAGCGCTCCGGACGGAACGCCGATGGTCATTAGCTGGGTGAGTGTGGTGACCATCTGTTTGCCAATGTGTCCACTGGTTCGCCCGTCACGCTGCAGAGTCATCAGAACGTAGGCCCCGGAGTGCGGCTCGCCGGCTGCAATCAGGCCGGCGATGACCTCGAAGAGTGCCGCGTGTACGGGTTGATAGAAGTCCTCGGGTGTGAGGTCCTTCATGACAGACGCCACACGCCCGGTCGGCGTCCAGAGCAGCGAGCACAACATTTGCGCCTCGATGTCGAGTGTGGCGCTGTAGTCTTCAACGTCGGACTGGGGAGTCTCATCCGACAGGTCACTGGTCACAGAGCGTCCTCCGTTAGCATCGTTGCTCCGCTGATCACCCAGATTGCCCACAAGCCCGGCTCCCTCGTGGAGCCGGGCTTGTGTCGTTCTCGACTACTTGGCTGTAGCAACTTTTCGCCGGGATGACTTTGCCTCCGAACCGGTCTCGGCCGCGGCCGGCGCCAGCGCTGCGGCACGGTTGCGTGCCGCGATGATCAGACCTTCACGGTTGAGCCCTCGTGAATAGGCCGAGTCCAGGTACAGCACCGGAGCTGCATCCTCGCCGTTCATCTCCGTGACCTTGTCGAGGAGAGCCTTGTGCAGGGATTCTCGCAACGGTCCGGAGCCGCCGCCGTACACGTAGATGGCCTGGGTGACGGCACCGACGAGATCGAGCACCCGCGACAGCTCCAACGCGACCTCGCGGACGAAGAAGTCAGAGGCGACCTCTGTCTCCTCGACGACGCGAGCGCGAAACTTCGCTTTCAGTGGATTGACCTCTGCCTGAAGGAAATTCGCGAGGTGCTTTCGTCCAGCGAAGCCGTGCTGCTCCCCCTTCTCGGTCATCGCTTCGATGGTGTTCTCCAGGACGGTGCCGTAACCCGCCGGCAGAGTCCGCGACGCGTCGGCGTTGAAGCGTCCGCCGGTGAACACCGGAAAGTTGACCGTCCCCTCCCCCACATCGACGCCGATGGTGTCGGTGGCCGCGAGCAGATGTGTGGCCTCGATGCCCTCCAGCGCGACTCCGCGGCTCCGCACGTCGGCGAGCAGACGTTCCATCAGCGGTTCGCCGAAGTAGTTGATGGCGTACTGCGCACTGGCGCCCTCCGGCACCACGAGGACGTTGTCGAACACGATGCTCACCGTCACCGGCGTGACGAAATTGTTGATGCGGACCTGGTGTACGAGAGGCTCGGTCGCTGTGCCGACGAAGCTGGCGGAGTAGCTGTTGCGGTGCACCTCGTACTCACTGATCGGCAGGGCGAGCGCGAGGACTGCACGCACCGTCAGCGAAGCGACGGTGTCTGGATTGTTGGGACTCGGCAGCTGTCCGGTGACGGCCACGTAATCGCGCAGCGCTTTCGCCGCGAGGATGCCCAGGACGAGCACCTTCGACAAGGGCTGCTCCGCCTTGGATTTGTTGCCGACCAAATCGAAAGCGTCAACACTCGAGGCTTTCGTGGCCAGGGCCCGGCGGCCGATGACCCGGCGGTATGTGTCGGGCACCAGGTTCGAGCTGAACACCAGATCGGCGTTGTCGAACCACTCCTGACCGTCTGCCAGCACGTCCGGTGCGTCGGCGTCGGGGGTCTGAAGTAGATTCGGCCGAATCAGTGTCGCAGCCACACTCGGCATGTCGACCATGTCGACTGGCACATTGGCGCTGCGGTCGTGTGGATCAGCGCTGCGATCTTCGATTACCCCCTTCACGTACCCGTTGCCGATGTCGAGACCAGCCGTGTACTCGAAGAGCCCGGCCTTCGGATCACTGCTCATTGCGTATCTTCCCCGTTTCTTTGTGTGCAAATGCGTTGTGCTGCAACGGCGTAGACCTCACCCCCGTGGGAAGGTCTACCTTCGGAACAGGTCCTCGAAGTCGTCGCTTGGTCCGGCCGTGGTCCGTTCGTTCTTCTGCGGCGTGGCTGATGGGCGTGTTGGCGTCGATGGAGCAGCCTGCTCGGGCCGCTCGTCGGGCGCCAGACTGGCATTGCCAGCATTACCGGCCTTGCTGTCTGCCAGACTTGTTGTCGACTCTGCTGACCCCAGCCCGCGCTTGAGGCCGGTCATCGTGATCGACCCCATCGCCTGCTCGAGCACGTTGGTCGGACCGAACTCGTTGACCCACATCCGAATCAGCATCACGATGGCCTGCGATTGATGCCGTGCCCCCTGCGCGGCCAGGAACGCCTCGACGTCAGCGTCGTCAGTCGGCATTTGCAGCCGTAACGAGTACTTCTTCGACGACGAGTCCGAATCGTCACTTGTAGGAGTCATGAGTGTCAGCCTTTCGTCACTGTTCAGCCGGTCAACGGACGCCCAGGTGACACTACAGATGCACTACTGGCCTCAAACAGCCCCCTACAGTCCCGTCCATCACCTGCTTTAGAGCCCGCATTACAGCCACTAAAACAGATGAACCCCTTTGCTGTCTACAAGGTGCTCATTATATGGGCAGTTTTCACTGTTGCGTACAGAAACCCCGACACGCTGCGAGTTTGCCGACCTCGAGTTTCCTGTGACAGTTCTGCTGAGAATCTGCGTATGCTCCGATCGCAAGAGTTGTGCAGCGCGCGGCGTGTCGCGACGCCTTTACCCGGCTTGTGCAGCACAGTAGAGGCCGGAAGGGAGTACACCATGCCTGATCCCCGTATCAAGACCCACACCGAGCGCATGAACATGCGTCAACGTCCCGAAATCAAGGACTTGGCGCGTACCGGCGCTCAGGAGGCGGGCGTCTCCCTAGCTGACTGGGTAGCCGCCGCGATCGCCGAGAAAGCCGGCAAGCCCGAGATGGCACCTGCCTCGATTCGCCAGGAGGTGATCGCGCTGCGACACAGCGCATGAGCACGCCATTGGTGATGGCGTACCACAACTGAAAAAAGAACTGCCCCCGGCTGCAACCGAGGGCAATTCGTTCAAGTTTGAGGGGCGAGGCGGGAATCTCGCACCCATAACCCCGAAGGGACTGTCTTGGGAGACAGGTCTCAGAGTAGCGCGCACCCTATGGGGTTCGCTACATCTGACATGACCGTGTCGGATCACGAATACGACACGGCTACTCGGTGGTCCGAGCTGTATCGGCTGCTGCTGGCACCAGGCACACAGGGCTACGCCCTGCGCGCCACCCGCGGTCAGCAGCCTGTCCGGGAAGCTTCAGGCGATCCGATTGAGCTGATTACACAGGCCGAGCACGCAGGTGCCGGCCGTGCGGTGTGGGCGGTGGTCGCACCGATCCGTCCCGATCTACTGGTCGTCGACCTCGATGGATGTGCCGACCTAGTCGCCTCGAGCATCGTGGATAGCGTCGATGACTCTGCTGCGCTGATTGCATATCGCGCTGCATCCGGCTCACCCGATTCAGAGCACTTGGTGGTTGCCTGCCCTACCACCGCGTCACGCCGGTACCTGCTTGACCGCATCGACACCATTCGGGCATGGGAATCGCTGTCTCCCACCCAGCTCGACGTCCGTACATCTGACCAGTTCCTGCGCCTACCAGGCTCGGCGCCGCTCAAACCTGGTGGCGGCTGGTGCTATCCAATCGATGACGACGGCCGGCGGATGACCGCGCCTGCAGCGACCCGCAGGGCCCACAGAGCGATCCTCGAGCTCCCCACCCTGCTGTCAGTGGTACCGGCGGTCACGGTCGCAGACCGGACCTCACGCCGCAATGAACGCCCAACCACTGCGACCGAGTCAACCGCCTTCGACGTCGCGGAAGCGACCGACTTCGCGGCAGCATCTGATCTCGAGCAACCCTGTGCGTGGCGGCCGCGTCGGCAGTTCACTCCCCGTGAATGGGCTGTTCTGCATCACACTCCCGAGGAGGGGCACCGTTCCCATGCCGCCACCTCTGCGGCGTGGGTGTTGTGGAGGTACGGCATCCGTAGTTGGCGGCGCGCTGCGAGCTGGTACCGCACATGTCCTGCATTCCGAAAGTTCGCCGATCGCGACGATCACGGCCGCGCGCATTGGGAATCGATTAAGTCGCGCGCTTTGGGCCACCGACCTGCCGATCCGGCGGGCGCCGATCACATCCGTACCGTCCTCGCTGAGATCGCCTGCTGGGACGACGCGAATCTCGTCGCTGCGGCCCTTGCCTGCATTCACCATCGCTTTGCTGATGGCTACGGTACGGACGCACGTCCCATCTCGTGGCGAGATATGGCGCTATGGCTCAATGTCGGCCACCACACCGCAGGTCGTCGACTTCGCGCTCTCGTCAACCGAGGACTTCTCGTGGTGACTGTCATTCACGACAGGGCTTCCGCACCGCACTCTGCCACCTGCTACAGCCTGCGAACCCCTCCAGAGATTTACCGCACGGATCTGCACCATGACGTCACAGAAGGAGGGGGGCGAACGAAGACTCCCACCCTCCTGCACCCCCTCTGGGGCCACCTGTCCCACACCGCCCACCACACCTGGTCCCAGCTCTCCCCCACGACCGCCCTCCCCACCGCCGCCATCGCCAGGGCCACCGGCCTCCCTGCCGGCACCTCCACCCACGGCGCACTACACCTGCTTCTGCGGCTGGAGAGTGTCGGCCTAGCGGCGCGAGTCGGCCAAGGACGAGGAACGCGCTGGCTGCGCGGACCTCGAAGTCTCAGCGCCGCGGCAGAATCGTGCGGTGCACTCGCACATCAGCAGGACCTTCACGAGACGGTCACCGCCGAGCGAGCAGCCTGGCATGCTCCCACTGTGCGATCGAGTCGCACGATCCGTGAGCGCCTACGGCTGCGGCGGCGTCGTCGAGATTCACGACCGCCGGATAAGGAATCGCACGCTGAGCTTCCGTTCGGATCAACGTTCGCGAAACCCATGTCACGCAGCACATCCACTCGTTACCGAAGAGCACGAGGGTCGTCAGTCGGTAGAACGGGTGGCGGTGAGGGCGGGAAGTCCCCCTGAAACGCCAATGCCCCATCCCTTGTCAGGTACACCAACCAGCAAAGACTCCGACGTCAGGACTACCTGACGCGGCAGGTCTAGCCTGATGGTATGGGCTGGATACACGAGAGCGAGACGCACCTGCATGAGGCGTCACTGGTGGCGGTGTTCGAAGACGGGACCGAGAGCTGCGGGTCGACCATGATGGACGGCGTGGACCACGAGCTCGTCGAGGTCAGCCGGCGTCAGGCCGCTGATGCGGCTGCGCGTGCGTCACTGCCGGTGCGGAATTACATGGCTGCTCTGGGCAGCGGTGTCGTCCTGCGGCCGTCGGCAGAGATCGTGGGTTGGCTGCTGCGCTGCCATTGTCGTCGCTGGGACAGCTCCGAGTTATCGACCTGGACCGATCCCATCCAGTGGATGCGGGTGCCCTCAGCGTCCCTCGAGGACCTCACACGACGTCGGGTCTGCGCCCCGGACCCCGACCTCGACGTCAACGTGCGGCCTGAGGTCGTGGAGTCCGCCCAAGGTGTGTGGCGGCGCGAGCATCTCGACCCGATCGACGTCGACGACGAGATCCGGGCCGCCCTTTCTGCCCGCAGGGACGCCGACGCACAGCTTGACGCCGCCGTGGCCAAGGCCCGCCGTTTGGGCCGCTCGTGGGCCGAGATCGGCGCCGCCACGGGCATGAGTCGGCAGTCAGCGAACGAGCGCTGGAAAGATCGGACTTGAGGGCTCGGATCACCGCTGTGACAAGGCCTACCCTCCGATCCAGGATGGACGGTCGAGTTCCAACTCAAGGCCGCACCGTACCCACCTCAGCGGTGTCGAAAGCTGCTTGAACACGCGCGTGGGCATGCCGTTGCCGACTGTCTCACGGGAGAAGTAGCATGCTGATGCGCGCGGGACGCTTCGGCGTCCTGGAAGATGCTTTCGTGTATGTGGGAGTTCGCTTCTGGGTGATGCGTCATTCCCCAGCGCTCGCGCTGCAAGGCGGCGGCTTGGCCACCAACACCCCCGTATCCGTTGGTGACCAAGCCGCGGCCTCAGTGACAGATCCACTCTCAGAGTGCGGGCACCCTCAGTCAGCGAGCGGCCGTCCCGGGGACAATGGCGTATCGACGCCATCGAACGGGCCTCCGGCGTTGTGTCGCAGTTCGCGACGCTCGATTTCACCGGCAATAGCCTTCTCGACGAATTGGGACCAGTTCCGGTCTCTCTCAGCAGAACTCGTTGCCTTGTAGGTCAGGCGAGCACGCGTGTAGACCTCCTGGGAGATGTAGACGGTGACAGGCTTGTTGGTCTGCTTCTTCTCGGCAGGTTCCTCCACCGCCGCGACCGGAGGCGCCGCGACCGGCGGTGGCGGTGTTGATGCCCGGTTCTTCGCGCGCAATGCTGACAGATCTCCGGTCACTGGACGCGCACCGGGCGTTCCCGGACTACCGGTGGACACCCTGTTCAAGCCGCTGACACTGCGTCGAGGTTCGGTCATGATGTGGCCTCCTGTGCCGCCTCGGTCTCTGCCTGGGTGATCCGACGGACGAGCTCTTCGGTCACGCCGACAAGATCGTCGGCGACCGACGTCGATGACCTCGGGGCCAACGCCTGAGCTGTAGCTTCGCCGCGGAGTACCTCGTACCATTTGGGCCCGTTTCGAACGAACTCGTCGAGTTCATGCACGAGGAGGCCTCGTTCACGAGTAGCGAGCGCCGTGGCTTCGGAATGTCTGACGGTCCGGTCGAAGACGACGTCGCCGCTCCCGCCGAAGGATTCGGCGATCGCGTCGCGTGCCTGCTTCTGGACCTTGGTTGCTGAGCGTCCAATACCTGTGAGGACGACACCGAGAAGGTCGAGATCGGGATTGTCCGAGAGTACCGCGTTGAGGCGACTCATCACGCCGGCCATACCTTTTCGGCTGGACGCGTCGCTTTTGACCGGGATGAGCAGCCACCGCGCTGCCGCGGCCGCGGCCGTCTGTAGCGACTCGTCGCCGGGCGGGCAATCGAGCAGGATCATGTCGTACTGGTGCGCGATGGGCGCCAACGCCATGGCCAGAGCGAGCTTGGCTCCAACAGGATCCTTCGCGACCCGAGAGCTCAGCGCCGCCGTAGCCGCCTCGAGATGGGCCCCGCCAGGAGCGACATCGAGGTTCGGTCGGACGTCGCGAATCGGTTCGAGCGGTGCACCGAATGCCAGGGCCTGGGCAAGGTTGCTGCCATCGTCGTCGTGCTCGGTGTTGGTGTATCCGAGATCCTCGGCGACGTTGCCCTGTGGGTCGAGGTCGACCAGCAAGACCTTGTAGTCGGAGGCAGCCAACAGTCCCCCAATGTTGGACGCCAGGGTCGTCTTGAATACTCCACCCTTGCTGTTGATGAGCGCGACGACTCGTGTCAGCGCGGCGGCGTTGCGTTGCGGGGACTTGTCCCGTGCAGCCATGG